>NZ_JBEXPY010000027.1:0-131288 GCF_040612315.1 Streptomyces sp. NPDC006435 | reverse complement strand
TGACTGGGATCGGCTCCCCCGTGGCTCGCCAACGTTGTCGGGGTCCCGCGCCCCGCCCCCCCCCCCGCCGGGCCCCCCCCCTCCGGGGACCCGGGGCGACGGGCGTACCGCCCCTGCCGTCAGCGCGGGCGGCCCTCCCCGCGTCGGCGCGCCATGTGGACGGCGCCGGTGGCCGCGGCCACCGCCAGTACCGTTCCGGCGACGAGCTCCGCGGTGCTCGGACCGCCGCCGCCGAGGCCGCCCCGTACACCGGCCGGGGCGGCCTCGGAA
Source organism: Streptomyces sp. NPDC006435 (assembly GCF_040612315.1). Lineage (NCBI taxonomy): Bacteria > Bacillati > Actinomycetota > Actinomycetes > Kitasatosporales > Streptomycetaceae > Streptomyces > Streptomyces sp. NPDC006435. Next base: position 131,018 of record NZ_JBEXPY010000027.1, on the reverse strand, counting down.
CCGGCCGTCGGCGCTCGGGAGGCCGCGGCGACCGTGAGACGGACCTTCGCCGTCGAGCCGGGTGGCGCGCTGCAGATGAATGTCACCTCGTGGGAGGAACCGGGCTCCGCGTCCCAGTCGACCGTGGCTGCCGCGGAACCGCCTCCGGGAATGGTGACGGTGTCGAAAACACCCGATCCGGCCGTTGCCGCTGCAGAGCACCCCCGGGCAGCCAGGGTGACCCGGCCTCCCGGCACGATCACCGACGGGGTGACGGTGTATCCGGTCGCGGAGGACGCGCCTCCCGACGGCGCCGCGGACGCGATTGCGGCCGGAGCGGTCAGGGCGAGGGCGGCGCCGAACAGAGCGACGGGTGCGACACGTATGGAACGCATGGATGAATCCTCCGGATCCCCGAGGAGCACGTGCGGAACGGTTTTCCACAAAGTGTCAGAAATGCGCCTCGACCCGCCAAACGCTAGGAGTCGCGCATTCCACTCGCGATCGGGGTACGCCGCCCGGGGCACCGGTTTCGCCCGAGCGGCGCACCCCCGTGTCACTGTCCGCCCGCGGCTTCCGGGAACAGATCGAGGAACGGCGCGGCGGTGGCCGAGAGACCCCGCCCGAAGGGAGTGTCGAAATCCCAGATCAGGAAGAGCAGAAAGGCGATCAGAACACTGAAGAAACCGGCCAGAAGCAGTTCGCGGAAACTTCTGCGGATCTGCAACGTGAAGATCATCCCAACTGTCACCAAAGCCCCGATGACCAGGCCGAACCACACCACGCCCGGCATGGTCGCCCCCGCGCTCTGCCCGCGCGCACTGCGCGAGTCGTCGGCCGCGGCGACCTCGTCGACCAGTGGCTGGTACGCCTGCCCCTCGTGGTCGTTCGCCGGCCGGTACTGGGTGACATCGGTGCGCACCCGGTCGAGGAGCCGGGTGCCTTCGGCGGTGAGCGTGCCGTGCTCGCTCATCGACTGCCACTCGTCGTGCACGACATGGCGTACGTAGGCGTCGACGTCGGCGCGGATGCGGGTGCGCACCTCGGCCGGGTAGACGGCGGACCGGGCCTTCACCTCGTGCAGCGCCTGGGCCTCCTGGCGCACGTACTCCTGGGCGGCACCTCGGCCCTCCCAGACGCCCGCGATGGCGAGGCCCAGCACGATCGCGTAGACCACACCGATCATCATCGTCATGTACTCGATGACGTCGGGGGTCTCGGACGGGTCGTCGTCCTCCCCGACCCGACGGTTGTTGAGCACGGCGATGGTCAGGACGACGGCACTTGCCGCGGCCATGGCGAGGGCGAGAACAAGCCATTCCGACATGAGACTTCTCCGGAGGTCAGCGGGAGCGGGGACGCAGGACGGCGACGGCGAACACCGCGGGCGCGGTGATCATCAGGGTGAGGGTGACCAGGGAGGTGCCGCGCCGGGGGTCCTTGCGCGGTGGCTTGCGGTAGGCGGGGAGTGCCACGGGGCGGGACGAGGCGGGCGCGGGCCGCGCGGAGGGCGGGGACGAGGGGGAGGGGGCGGGCGGGAGGACGGGGGACGGTGTCACTGGCTCCGGTTCCGGTCGTGGTGATGCGGGAGGCGCGGGTGGTGCGGGCGGCGCGGGCCGCGGAGTGGGTGGGGGCGGTGGTGGCGGGGGTTCGGGAGAGGGCGGGGGCGGGCGCGGGGTCGGCGGTGGGGGCGGCTCGGTCACCGGACCCGGCCGGCAGGGGCCGGTGCCGGACACGGCGACCGACGAACTCCCGTCGTTCTCACCGATGTAGGCGTAGGCGCAGCTGTCCGCCGCAGCAGGTAACGGGGTGCTCAGCAGCCACAGCAGTGCGACGGCCGCGGCGAGCCGTCCTATGAGTGATCCGTACACGACGGCGAGCATGATCGGGCCGATCGCGGGACACGCCGGGAAAGCGTCGGGTTCGCCTGATGGTGGGGACATCGGACGGCCCGTGTTTGAGCCCGGGAGAGGGCCTTCGGACGCGTTGTGCGACGTGGGAGGCGGTGTCCGGGAACGGCGCCGGGCCGGTGGGGGCGCTCGGGGCAACTGGATTGACGTGTACGGAAGTTGACGTGAACGGTCGAGCGGCGTTCCGTTCGCGCCGTTCTCACCGACCCTGCGGGCGGCGTGCGGGCGGTGGGGCCCGGCTCTCCGGTGCTGCGGACGGCCGTCGGAGCCAGGCCTTCCGGCGGTGCGGACAGGCGGCGGAACCGGGTCTTCCGGCGGTGTGGACGGCCGGTTGGGGACCGGGCGGATTGCTATGGCGATCGAGCGAAGGCGCCCGGCCGGGTTTCCCGGCCGAAGGCGGTCGGTACGGGCCCCGGGCGACGGCTCCCGCGCGCGGATCGGCCCCGGTGTCCGGTGCCCGTTCCGGGCGGTCGGTGATTTCGCGCGTGCTTCCGGCGCGCCGGTCAAATCGAGTGCGTGGAAGGGATGTTGCCCCGATGGCAAGAAATGCCGTCGCACCCCCGACGGCAAAGGATTCGTCAACCGCGACGACCCCGGTGAACCACGGTGCGGGCCGATGCCCGCCGAGCGGTCCATACCTTTTCCGGCGGAGTGAAACCGGGAGCGGTGACGGAAAACCGGAACGGCAATGGCGGTGGCGCCGCGGACACATGTTACGGGGTGCTCCCCGGTGCCGGTGCGGCGGGTTCCTCCCGCGATGGGCAAAGCCTTCCGGGAAGGGCCGTTCGCCGCCGAATGTCACACGTAGCGACTGATCGGTTGCACATGCCACTGGTGTGTGACCAATAACGGACGGCTAATTTCCGTTTCCACTCGCTCTCTTGGCGGACGATCAGTAGCCTCTGGTCAACACTGACCATGAACATGGCCGGATCGCCGTAGCGACTTGTTGGAGACATCGATGGAGCGTCCCGCCTGGGCACCGCAAGGCATAGACATCACGGTGCCGAGCGTGTCCCGCATGTACGACTTCTATCTGGGCGGATCGCACAATTTCGAGGTGGACCGGGAAGCGGCGCGCAAGGCCATGGAGTTCATGCCGGGACTCCCCAAGATCATGCAGGCGAATCGCGCCTTCATGCGCAGAGCCGTGCATTACGCGGTCGGCGAGGGCATCAGCCAGTTTCTGGACATCGGTTCCGGAATACCGACCTTCGGCAATGTCCACGAAATCGCCCAGGCCGCCGATCCCGCGGCCCGGGTGGCGTACGTCGACCACGACCCGGTCGCGGTCGCACACAGCAGGGCCGTGCTGGAGGGGAACGACCGGGCGGTGATCGCCGCCGCGGACCTGCGCCGCCCCCAGGAGATCGTGAAGAGTCCGGAGGTCTCCGGACTGCTCGACCTGGACCGTCCGGTGGCCCTGCTGCTCGTCGCCGTGCTCCACTTCCTGGAGGACGCGGACGAACCGCAGGCCGCGGTCGCCGAGCTGCGCGAGGCGCTCGCCCCCGGCAGCCTCGTCGTCATCACACACGCCTCGTACGAGGGGATCCCGCTCACCCGGGAGGAAGCGGGCGGCATGGTCGGGGTCTACGAGAACATCCGCAACCCCCTCGTCATGCGGTCCCGCGACGAGGTCACGCGTTTCTTCGAGGGGTACGAGATGGTCGAGCCCGGACTCGTGTCGATGCCGCACTGGCGGCCGGAGACCCCGGTGGTGGCGGAGCAAGAGGATCCGTACGCCTTCTCGGGCTTCGCGGGCGTGGGACGCAAGGCGTGAGCATTCCCGCCCAGCCGTCCGGAACGCCGGACGCGGAGCCCGACGGGCCCGAGGGCCGGCTCCGAAGATTCGCCACCATCTGGAGCCGGGCCATCTTCCCCTCGACGGCCACCTCCCTGACGCGCACGGAGTTCGAGCAGCACCTGCTGCCGCTGGCCCGCAGGCTCGGCGACATCCTGCACGAGCGGCCCTTCGACGCAGCCCCCGCGGGCGAGGTGGGCGCCGCCCTCGTCGCCGCGCACTGCACGGACCCCGACGCGCTCAGCAGCACGCTCGGCGTCATCGACTCGTACCTGGTGCTGTACTGCGGCGGCAACGGCCCGACGGCGCTGTCCACCGAGGACGGCAGGGCCCGCTGCGCGCGGATGCAGCACACCCTGGCCGGGGGCTTCACCGAGGCGCTGCGCCAGCGCACCCTCGCCGAGCAGGAGGCCATCGCGCGCTCGGCGCTCGCCGCCCGCTCGGACGCCGAACAGGCGCTGCACGCGACGGAGGCGCGGTTCCGGGCCGTCTTCAAGGACGCGGCCATCGGGATCGGCATCGCCGACCTGGACGGCAACGTGCTGGAGATCAACGACACCCTCACCCGGATGTTCGGCGGCCTCGACAACCACGTGCGCAGCCACAAGGTCAACGAGTGGGTCCACCCCGAGGACTCGCCGCACGTCTGGAAGTACTACGACGAGCTGGTGCGCGGCGAACGCGAGCACTACCGGGTCGAGAAGCCGTACTACCGCAACGACGGCACGGTGCTGTGGACCAACCTGACGGTGTCGCTGCTGCGCGACGCCGAGGGGAACCCGCAGTACCAGCTGGCGCTGATGGAGGACACCACGGAACGCCGGCTGCTGAACCTGCGGCTGCGGTACGAGGCCACCCACGACGCGCTCACCGGACTGCCCAACCGGACGCTGTTCTTCGAACGGCTGGAGAAGGCGCTCTGCGCCGACGACAGCAGCCGCTTCGGTCTGTGCTACCTCGACCTGGACGGCTTCAAGGCGATCAACGACAGCCTCGGGCACGCGTCCGGCGACCGGCTGCTGGTCGAGGTGGCGGACCGGCTGCAGAGCTGCGCGACCGCGCCCGGCGAGATGGTCGCCAGGCTCGGCGGCGACGAGTTCGTGGCCCTGACCACCGGCCCCGACACCGAGAAGGAGGTCGTCGAACTGGCCTGCCGCATCCTCAACGCGCTCGGCACCCCCATCCGGCTCGAAGGCCGCGAGCTGACCGTGCGCGGCTCCATCGGCGTCGTCGAGGGACCGGCGGGCGAACGCGGTGCCGCCGAGGTGCTGCGCAGCGCCGACATCACGATGTACCGGGCCAAGGGCGCGGGCGGCAACCGGTTCGAGCTTGCCGACGCGGAGGCCGACGCCCGTGCCATCACGCGGCACGGGCTGACCACCGCGCTGCCCGCCGCACTGGAGCGCGGCGAGTTCTTCATCGAGTACCAGCCGCTCGTCCACCTCGGCGACGGCACGGTGCACGGCGCGGAGGCGCTGGTGCGCTGGTGCCACCCGCAGCACGGGGTGCTCGGCCCGGACCGGTTCATCCCGCTCGCCGAGCACACCGGCCTGATCGTGCCGCTGGGCCGCTGGGTGCTGGAGGAGTCCGTCCGGCAGGCCAACTTCTGGCAGGAGCGGCACACCGACGGCGGACCGCTGCGCATCAACGTCAACCTCTCGCCGACCCAGCTGCACCACCCGCGGCTGGTCGCCGAGACCGTCGACGTGCTGGAGCGGTCGGGGCTCGAACCCGGGGCGCTGTGCCTGGAGGTCACCGAGTCCGCGCTCATCGGCGCGGACGACGACCTGCTCAAGCCGCTGCGGCAACTGGCCGAGATGGGCGTCGACATAGCGCTCGACGACTTCGGCACCGGCTACTCGAACCTGGCGAACCTGCGCAGGCTCCCGGTGAGCGTGCTCAAGCTGGACCGTTCCTTCACGATGGGCATGCAGCAGCACCCGGCGGATCCGGTCGACCTGAAGATCGTCGAGGGGATCGTCTCGCTGGCGCACAGCCTGGACCTCGCCGTCACGGTGGAGGGGGTGGAGACCGGGGCGCAGGCCGAGCAGCTGCGCAAGCTGGGATGCGACACGGCCCAGGGCTGGTACTACGCCCGGCCGGGCGCCCCCGACCGGATCCACTCGCTGCTGCTGGCCGACGCGGTGTGAGACCCCGGGGCTCCCCGCGGCCGGTCGCCCCAGCCGCAGGGAGCCCGCGGGCCGTGGGGATCCCATCGCCCGTGGGGAGCCCGCGGGCCGCGGCGGGCCCGGGTCAGTCCTTCCGGGTGGCGAGCAGCACCCGCTGGAGCTCGCGCGCCGCACGCGGCGGGGCCACGTCGCTGCGGTGCGCGAGCGCGATGGTGCGCCGCAGACCGGGGCGGGCCAGCGGCGTGGTCCGCAGCTCGTGGCCGAACCGCCCGGCGACCATGCTGGGCACCACCGCGATGCCGAGCCCGGCCCGGACGAAACCGAGCACCGCGTCCATCTCGCCGCCCTCCACCGTGAACGAGGGCTCGAAGCCCTCGGCCCGGCAGGCGGCGACCGTCAGCTCCCGCAGGTCGTAGCCGTGCCGGAACATCACCAGGGGCTCCCCCTGGAGATCGGCGATCCGTACGCTCCCGCCCCGGCCGGGCCGCGGCCCCCGGGCGGACGACACCACGACCAGGTCCTCCTGGAGCAGCTCGACCGTGGTGAGCACGGGGGAGGCGGCGGGCAGCGGCAGGACCACCAGGGCGAGATCCAGCGCGCCGCGCGCCAGCCCCCGCACGAGGTCGAGCGAACCGCCCTCCTCCAGCAGCAGCCGGATCCCCGGATGGCGGTCGTGGAAGGCGCGCAGCACGTCGGGGAGCAGGCCCGTGCAGAGGCTGGGTGTGGCCCCCAGGCGCACCCGGCCCCGGCGCAGCTGCGCCAGCTCCTGCACCTCGTGACGGGCGGTGTCGGCGTCCGCGAGGATCCGGCGGGCCAGCGGCAGCAGCGCCTCGCCCGCGTCGGTGAGCGCGATGTTGCCCCGCGCCCGGCTGAACAGCTCCGCCCCCAGCTCGTTCTCCAACGCCCTGATCTGCTGGGAGAGCGAGGGCTGCGAGACATGCACCGCCTCGGCGGCACGGGTGAAGTGCCGGGTCTCGGCCACGGCGACGAAGTACGTCAACTGCTGGAACTGCATGCGCTCACCTCGACCGGCCACGATAGCCCCAACCTATGGACATGAGCCATTCCATGTCTTGGACCGATGAGGCCGTTCGGCCCTAGCGTCGTGTGCATGGCATTGGCAACACGGACGGACCGACGGCCGTCCATGACGCGCACGATCTGGGACTCGTCCGTCGGCAAGAAGACGGTCATGGCAGTGAGCGGCCTGGTCATGCTCATGTACCTGGTCGTCCACATGCTCGGCAACCTGAAGATCTTCTTCGGGGCCGGCGAGTTCAACCACTACGCGCACTGGCTGCGGACCCTGGGCGAGCCCTTCCTGCACTACGAGTGGGCCCTGTGGATCGTCCGCCTGGTGCTCGTCGCCGCGGTGGTGCTGCACGCCGTCTCCGCGTACCAGCTGAGCCGCCGCGACATCAGGGCGCGCCCCGCCAAGTACGTGCACCGCAGGCCGCGCGCCGGCTACGCCACCCGCACCATGCGCTGGGGCGGGATCATCCTCGGCCTGTTCATCGTCTGGCACATCCTCGACCTGACGACGGGCACCGCGCACCCCGGCGGCTTCCAGCCCGGACACCCCTACCAGAACGTCGTCGACACCTTCTCCACCTGGTACGGCAACACGGTCTACATCGCCGCCGTGCTCGCCCTCGGGTTCCACGTCCGGCACGGCTTCTGGAGCGCCGCCCAGACCCTCGGCGCGGGCAGCGCGGCCCGGGACCGGGCCCTCAAGGCCCTGGCCAACGCCCTCGCGCTGGTACTGACGCTGGGCTTCATCTCCGTACCCGTCGCCGTCATGACCGGAGTCGTGAGCTGACATGACCGACTACACGCACTACGAGACGGGCGCGCCCGTCGTCGACGCCAAGGCCCCCGCCGGCCCCGTCGCCGAACGCTGGGACACCCGCCGCTTCCAGGCCAAGCTGGTCAACCCGGCCAACCGCCGCAAGCACACCGTCATCGTCGTCGGGACGGGTCTCGCGGGCGGATCGGCCGGCGCGACCCTGGCCGAACAGGGCTACCACGTCGTCCAGTTCTGCTTCCAGGACTCGCCCCGCCGCGCCCACTCCGTCGCCGCCCAGGGCGGCATCAACGCCGCGAAGAACTACCGCAACGACGGCGACTCCATCCACCGCCTCTTCTACGACACGGTCAAGGGCGGCGACTTCCGCGCCCGCGAGTCCAACGTCCACCGGCTCGCCCAGATCTCCGTCGAGATCATCGACCAGTGCGTCGCCCAGGGCGTCCCCTTCGCCCGTGAGTACGGCGGCCTCCTCGACAACCGGTCCTTCGGCGGCGTCCAGGTCTCCCGCACCTTCTACGCCCGCGGCCAGACCGGACAGCAACTGCTCCTCGGCGCCTACCAGGCGCTGTCCAGGCAGATCGCCGCGGGCAACGTCGAACTGCACGCCCGCACCGAGATGCTCGACCTGGTCGTCGTCGACGGGAAGGCCCGCGGCATCGTCGCCCGCGACCTGGTCACCGGGAGGATCGACACCCACTTCGCCGACGCGGTCGTCCTCGCCAGCGGCGGTTACGGCAACGTCTTCTACCTGTCGACGAACGCCATGAACTCCAACGCGACCGCCGTATGGCGCGCCCATCGCCGCGGTGCGTACTTCGCCAACCCCTGCTTCACCCAGATCCACCCCACCTGCATCCCGCGCACCGGCGACCACCAGTCCAAGCTGACGCTGATGAGCGAGTCGCTGCGCAACGACGGCCGGATCTGGGTGCCGAAGGCCAAGGGCGACACCCGCCCCGCGGGCGAGATCCCCGAGGACGAGCGCGACTACTACCTGGAGCGCATCTACCCCTCCTTCGGCAACCTCGTGCCCCGGGACATCGCCTCCCGCGCCGCCAAGAACGTCTGCGACGAGGGCCGCGGCGTCGGCCCCGGCGGGCAGGGCGTCTACCTGGACTTCGCCGAGGCCATCGGGCGCATGGGCCGGGACAAGGTCGAGGAGAAGTACGGCAACCTCTTCGACATGTACGCGCGGATCACCGCGGAGAACCCGTACGAGACCCCGATGCGGATCTACCCCGCCGTGCACTACACGATGGGCGGGCTCTGGGTCGACTACGACCTCCAGACCACCGTCCCCGGCCTCTTCGCGATCGGCGAGGCCAACTTCTCCGACCACGGCGCCAACCGGCTCGGCGCCTCCGCGCTGATGCAGGGCCTCGCCGACGGCTACTTCGTCCTGCCGTCGACCATCAACGACTACCTGGCCCGCAATCCGCACCGCGACGAGATCGACGCCTCGCACCCGGCCGTGCAGGAGGCCGTCGCCGACACCGAGGACCGGCTCAACCTGCTGCTCTCCGTCGACGGCGACCGCACCCCCGACTCCTTCCACCGCGAGATCGGCGAACTCATGTGGGAGTACTGCGGAATGGCCCGCACCGAGGAGGGGCTGCGCAAGGCACTGGAGCGCATCCCGCGGATCCGCGAGGAGTTCTGGCGCCGCATCAAGGTCCCCGGCACCGGCGAGGAGTTCAACCAGTCCCTGGAGAAGGCCAACCGCATCGTCGACTACCTGGAACTGGCCGAGCTCATGTGCCTCGACGCACTGCACCGCGCCGAGTCCTGCGGCGGCCACTTCCGCGAGGAGTCGCAGACCCCGGACGGCGAGGCCGCCCGCCGGGACGAGGAGTTCTCCTACGCCGCCGCCTGGGAGTTCTCCGGCACCGGCGAGGCCCCCGTCCTGCACAAGGAAGACCTCGTCTTCGAGTACGTCCACCCCACCCAGCGGAGCTACGCATGAAGCTCACCCTGCGCGTCTGGCGCCAGAAGAACGCCGACGCCCCCGGCGCCATGTCCACCTACGAGGTGGACGGCATCTCGCAGGACATGTCGTTCCTGGAAATGCTCGACACCCTCAACGAGGAACTCATCCTCGCCGGCGACGACCCGGTCGCCTTCGACCACGACTGCCGCGAGGGGATCTGCGGAGCCTGCAGCCTCGTCATCAACGGCGACGCCCACGGCCCCGAGCGCACCACCACCTGTCAGCTCCACATGCGCTCCTTCGCGGACGGCGACACGATCGACATCGAGCCGTGGCGCGCCTCCGCCTTCCCGGTCGTCAAGGACCTGGTCGTGGACCGCTCGGCGTTCGACCGGATCATCCAGGCGGGCGGCTACATCTCCGCCCCGACCGGCACCGCCCCCGAGGCGCACGCCACACCGGTGCCCAAACCGGACGCCGACTTCGCCTTCGAGCACGCCGAGTGCATCGGCTGCGGGGCCTGCGTCGCCGCCTGCCCCAACGGCTCGGCGATGCTCTTCACCTCGGCGAAGATCAACCACCTCAACGTGCTGCCGCAGGGCGCCCCGGAGCGCGAGACCCGGGTCCTGGACATGGTCGGCCAGATGGACAGCGAGGGCTTCGGCGGCTGCACCCTCACCGGGGAGTGCGCCACGGCCTGCCCGAAGGGCATCCCGCTGCCCTCGATCTCGGCCATGAACAAGGAGTGGCTGCGGGCGACCCGCAAGGTGCGCCGCTGACCGGCGCGGACAACGGATGCCCGGTCCCGGGGGCCGCCCGCCCCCGGGACCGGACACCGCGTCCGGAACGGGTCAGGACGTCACGGAGAGGTCGTCCGCGTAGACCGTGCCCTGCCCGTACCAGCCGTGCAGATAGACGGTCACCGTCCCGGTCGGGCCGGTGGTGAAGGCCACCGACTGCTTCGCGTAACCGCTCGACGAACCCCAGACGCTCGCGGTCGCGTCACCGCGCACCCCGAGGTACCCGTAGTTCCCCTGCACCCAACCGCTCAGCGTGTAGCGGGTATTGGGGGACAGAGCGAGGGTCTGCGCGCACTCGCCGGTCTGCGAGGCGGTGGCCGCGGCGGCCAGCGCGTGCGAACCGCCGTGCACCGGGGCGGAGACGACCGCGCCGCCCGCGTCGCAGGTCCAGGGGCTCAGCGAACCGCTCTCGAGGTCGCCGTTGACCAGGACCCCGGTGCCGCCGCCCGGACCCGACACCGTCAGGGTGAGGACCGCCGAGTGGCTGAGCGTCCCCGAGGTCCCCGTCACCGTGAGCCGGTACGTTCCCGGCGCGGCGGAATCCGACGCGGACACCGTCAGCTCCGACGTGCCCCCGGCGGTGACCGACGTCGGGGCGGGCGTCGCCGTGACACCGGCGGGTGCCCCGGACACCGTCAGCGCCACGGTCTTCGCGCTGCCGGAGGTCACCGCGGTCCTCACGTCCGCCGTGGTGGAACCGCCCGGCGCGACCGAGGCCGAGGCGGGCGCGACGGCCACCGAGTAGTCGTCCGTCACCGGACCGGACCCGCTGGTGAAGGGCGCGAAGGTGTGGCTGAAGTACCAGGTGTCCTGGGCGATGCCGGAGCAGGTGTCGTTGCCGCCGGTGCCGGGGCAGCCGCCGTTGTCGCGCTGGAGCGCCCAGAACGACAGGGTGCTGACGCCCTTGGAGACGGCCCAGTCGTAGACCACCGGGGCGTCGGCCGTGGTGAACGTCTCGGCGGGGCCGTAGTCGTCGATGCCCGGCATCTCGATGATGCCGGTCATGCCCCACAGCTGCGCGTCGGTCCTCGACGGGTACAGGTCGGCGAGCTGGTCCTTGAGGCCGCCGATCGCCGTCTTGGTGTCCTGGGCCATGTTGTGGGCGGCGCCGTCGTAGTAGTCGAACGTCATCAGGTTCACGACGTCGACCTTCGTGCCGTTGGCCACGGCGTTCTCCAGCACCGCCAGACCGCTGTCGGCGAGGCCGCTCGTGGTGGTGGGCAGGGTGTAGGAGATCTGCAGCGGACGGCCGTTGGCGGCGGCCCAGTCCTGCACCTTCTTGATCGCCTTGTTGCGGCGGTCGATCCCCGCGCCGTTCTCCAGCGAGTTGTCCTCGATGTCCATGTCGAGACGGGACACGTCGTAGGTCGTGATGACCTTCTCGTACGCCGCCGCGATGGAGTCGACGTTCGTACAGCTGTCGGCGATCTCGGTGCCGCCGTTGTCGGCCGTGTAGCCGCCGAACGACGGGATCACGTCACCGCCACGCGACCGCATGGTGGTGAAGTCGGCGCCGAACACGGACTGGGCGACGGGGGTGCTCGAATCGCCGTTCCAGTAGGGGGTGCAGGAACCGCGGGCCTCCGTCTGGAGGAAGGCCATGGTCAGGTACTTGGCGCCGGACTGCTGCGAGAGCGCGGCCGGGCTGTCGCCGTTCCACGACTCGAAGTACGGGGCGAAGACATGGGCCGGCAGGGGAGTGGCGGTGGTCGCGGCGGCCTGCGCGCCGGTGCCCGATCCGAGGATCAGGCCGGCGGACGCGACGGTCGTCGCCAAAACACTCAGGACTGCGCCGAGTGCTCTTGGACGTCTCATGGGGTGCTCCCAGCGGGGTGAGGCAACGGGCGGATCGCACGGCTCTGCCGCGCCCGGTGCGGGGGCGCGGCCCGTTCCTGTGAATCCCGGCCGGGGTCACATGCCGCACGGCGAGCAGCGGCCGTGAGGCATGCCCATGATTGGTCTGGACCAGCCCGTGGTCAATGTTCTTTGCCGTTTCATTCCCCATTGCTTGCCCGATGTGGCAACTCGGCGTGGAAGAGCGCGAGTTGATGAACGGCGGGCCGTCAGGCCGGACCGAGGTGCGCGCCGAGGTACGCGGCCGTACGGCTGTCCGCCGCCCGCGCCACCTCGGCGGGCGTTCCCGCGGCCACGATCCGGCCGCCCCGGTCGCCGCCGCCGGGGCCGAGGTCGATCACCCAGTCGGCACCCGCCACCACCGCCATGTCGTGCTCCACGACCACGACCGTGTCGCCCGCGTCGACGAGACCGTGCAACTGCCGCGTCAGCACCTCGACATCGGCGGGGTGCAGCCCGGTCGTCGGCTCGTCCAGCAGATACAGGGTGTGGCCCCGGCGGGTGCGCTGGAGCTCGGTGGCGAGCTTGATGCGCTGGGCCTCGCCGCCGGACAGCTCCGTCGCGGGCTGGCCGAGCCGCAGATAGCCGAGCCCGACGTCGAGCAGCGTCCGCAGACTGCGCGCGGCGGCCGGTGTGTCCGCGAAGAACCCCGCCGCCGACTCCACCGTCAGGTCCAGCACCTGCGCGATGTCGAGACCGCGCAGGGTGACCTCCAGGGTCTGCGGGTTGTACCGCGCGCCGTGACAGTCCGGGCAGGGCGCGTACGTGCTGGGCAGGAAGAGCAGCTCCACGGAGACGAAGCCCTCGCCCTGGCAGGTCTCGCACCGCCCGCCCGCCACGTTGAAGGAGAACCGCCCGGCCCGGTACCCGCGCTCGCGGGCCGTGTCCGTCCCGGCGAACAGCTTCCGCACGACGTCGAAGAGCCCGGTGTACGTGGCCAGGTTGGACCGGGGGGTGCGGCCGATCGGCTTCTGGTCGACCTGGACGAGGCGGTCCACCGCCTCCAGCCCCAGCGCCGACGCGCACCCGGACACGGGCTGTTCCGCGGGCGCGTCCGCGGCCCCGGCGGCCTGCCGGTCGGCGAGGGCCCCGGCCAGGACCTGGCCGACCAGGGTCGACTTCCCCGACCCCGAGACACCCGTGACGGCGGTGAACACCCCCAGCGGGAACGCGGCGTCCACGCCCCGCACGTTGTGCCGTTCGACCCCGTTCAGCCGCAGCCAGCCCGTGGGCTCGCGCACCTCCCGCGCCGGGGCCGGCCCCTCGCCGAACAGGAAGCGCCGGGTGGCCGACTCGGGCACGTTCGCCAGCCCGGCCGGCGGACCGCTGTGCAGCACCCGGCCCCCGTGCTCACCGGCCAGCGGCCCCACGTCGACCAGCCAGTCCGCCCGGCGCACCACGTCCATCTGGTGCTCCACCACGAAGACCGAGTTCCCGGCCTCCTTCAGCCGGCCGAGCACCCCGAGCAGGGACCGGGTGTCCGCCGGGTGCAGACCGGCCGAGGGCTCGTCCAGCACATAGACGACACCGAACAGCCCGGAACGCAACTGCGTGGCGAGACGCAGCCGTTGCAGCTCGCCGGACGACAGGGTCGGGGCCGTGCGGTCGAGACTGAGATAGCCGAGGCCGAGCTCGGTGACCGTCCCGATCCGGGCGAGCAGATCCGCCGTCAGCACCCGCGCCGCGTCGTCGCCGCCCGCCGTGCGCAGCAGTTCGGCCAGCGAGGTGAGCGGCAGCCCGGCCAGTTCCGCGATCGAACGGCCGGCGAAGGTGACGGCCAGCGCCTCCGGACGCAGCCGGCCCCCCTCGCACACCGGGCAGCGGGCACTGGTCAGGAACCGCTCGGCCCTGGCCCGCAGGGTGCGGCTCCGGGAGTCCGCGAACGTGTGCATCACATAGCGACGGGCACTCATGTACGTGCCCTGGTACGGGCGTTGGATGCGCCCGGCCTCCCGCACCGGATGCACCGTCACCACCGGCTGCTCGTCGGTGAACAGGATCCACTCCCGGTCCCCGGCGTCGAGCTCGCGCCACGGGCGGTCGATGTCGTGGCCCAGCGCGTCCAGCACGTCGCGCAGGTTCTTGCCCTGCCACGCCCCGGGCCAGGCGGCGATCGCCCCCTCCCGGATCGACAGCGAGGGGTCGGGGACGAGCAGTTCCTCGGTGGTGCGGTGGACCCGGCCGAGGCCGTGGCACTCCGGGCACGCCCCGGCCGCCGTGTTCGGCGAGAAGGCGTCGGAGTCGAGCCGCTCGGCACCGGCCGGATAGTCCCCGGCCCGCGAGAACAGCATGCGCAGGGAGTTGGAGAGCGTCGTGACCGTTCCCACGGACGAACGGGCGCCGGGCGCCGAACGCCGCTGCTCCAGCGAGACGGCGGGCGGCAGCCCGGTGACCTCCCCGACCGCGGGCGCGCCGACCTGGTGGATCAGCCGACGGGCGTACGGGGCGACGGACTCGAAGTAGCGGCGCTGGGCCTCGGCGTAGATCGTGCCGAACGCGAGGGAGGACTTCCCCGACCCCGAGACACCGGTGAACACGGTCAGGGTGTCGCGCGGGATGTCGACCGAGACGTCCTGGAGGTTGTGCTCGCGGGCGCCGCGCACCCGGACGTACGGATCGTGAGGGGTGGACATGCGCGCGGCTCTCCGTGGGGATCGGGTGCGGGCCCGGCGGGCCGGGACAAACACTCCGATTCTAGGGCGCGGCCGACAGGGGGCGCCGGTCGCCGTCCGTCCGAGGGGCGTCGTGCGCGGGGCACCCGCGAGGAGGGGAGGCCGTCGTCACGGGGCCGGTCCCGTCCGGACCGGCCCCGGTTCACCCGGCTCTCAGCGGGAGGGGCGCAGCGCGCGCTTGATGGGCCGTCCCACGGCGCTGCGGGCGCGCTGGTACGTGGAGCGCTGGGAGGGCAGCAGGGAGGTCTTCGAGAGCTTCCGCTGGAGCTGGGCGTTCTCGGTGGCGAGCTCGGTCAGCTGGGACTGGAGCCAGTTCATCCGCGACGCCGTCGCGGCGACGTCCGTACCGGTCCAGGGCCGTACGCCCGGCGGGAAGGCCAGCTTGCTCATCTCCGCCTCGAAGGCGGCGCCGCCGTCGCCGTGGGTGAAGGTGTTCTCCAGGCCGTTCTTGTCGAGGAAGTTCACGAATCGGTCGAACCGCTCCCGGTGACCGCGCATCAGCGGTCCGAAGTCCGCCTCGGCGTGCAGGTCGGCGGGGTCGAGGTCGGCCGGGACCTTGGAGAGCATCCGGTGCGGGATCTCGAAGTAGCGGCACAGCTCCAGCGTCCGGGAGTCGCCGCAGAGCACGGTGGCCGGGGTGCCGGCCAGCAGCGCCGCGATGTTGCCGTGGATCCGGGAGCCGAAGGAGAAGTCGAAGCCCCGCAGATCCTCCATCCAGGTGGTCGGGTCGATGTAGACCCGGACCTTGTCCTCCCCGTACATGGGGTGGTCGGGGTGGGTGGGGATGGTGGTGAGCGAGGCGTTCGGGTGGGACATGTCGCGCCAGTGCAGCTGCCGCGCCTCGGAGATGTTCTGGCCGATGAACCGGAGGTGGGGGTAGCGCGTGTGGGTGCGGTCGATGATCTGCCCGAGCTTGTGCTTGCGCACCGCGTCGTGCGATCCGTTGACGGCGATGCGCGACCCGGGCCCGAGCGGTCCGCCGCCCTCCCGGACGGTGAGGCCGTCGCCGTGCAGGAACATCGAGGGACAGCCGATGACGTCCACGTCCCGGAAGCCCATGTCCCGCAGGTACCGCTCGGTGAACTCCCCGCGCACCCCGATGGAGGCGCTGTGTTCGAGCACGGCGGAGACGAACGCGTAGACCGTGGACTGCATGGGCTTCAGCCGGTCCGCGGAGTAGTTGACGCCGGTCTGGGCGCCGACGCCGGGGACCACGACGGGTATCTTCAGCTTCGATATGAGCTGGGTCAGCCGCTCCAGCTGGCGCTCGAAGGAGGGCCGGAAGGCGTTGGCGAGCGGGACGACGAAGACGTCGTACTCCTCGTTGATCCGGCCGGCGTCGGCGACCCTGGTGGTGATGCCGTTCGACACCACCTCCGAACGTGGCGTCTGAAGGATCTTGTGAGCGGCGTCGCTGAAGATCAGGTTGCCCGAGTTGGTGGCGAACACGTCCTCATGGAGGGCGCGCTCGACAGGGACGACGTCGTAGGGACCCTTCCCCGAGCGCAGGAGTATTCGCTTCACACCGTTAACGTTGGATGCCACAAACCTGAATATAGCTTTACAAACGCTTCTCTTTCCATGCGCATCCTGTACAACTTTTTGCCACCCGGGCGGAACGCGGGGACGTGATCGTCCCTCCGCGGGCGTGCACGCGGTGTGTTACGGACTCCCGGAACAGTGCGAGGTCCCACCGTACGGCCCCCTTGAGCCCCCGGCGACACCGCCCGTACGCTGCGTTCTGCGCGCGGGCGCGCCTACCGGGGAGGTGGAAGCGCCGTCATGGCCGACTCACTGTCCGAGGACGACATCCTCGAAGCGGTCGCCCGGCATCTGGGCGGCCCCGGCCGGGGCCCGCAGCTGCGCCGGAACGGTGCCGACGTCGCCCGGCTCCCCATGCTCGACCTGCGCATCGTCCGCTCCCTGGAGAGCCGCACCACCCGGTCGGAGAGCAGACCCGGCAGATACGACATATCGGAGCTGCCCGCGTACGAGGGCGATCTGCACGACCATCCGGTCGAACCGCCGAAGGACCCGGCCCGGACGCGGACGGTGGAACTCGTGCTCCGCGGCTCGGGCAGGACGGTCGACTGCGGCTGCGACGGGGGACGCAAGCCGTGCGCGCGCTGCCGGGCCAAGGGGAAACTGCCCTGCGACACCGGCCCGATGTGCCCGGCCTGCGAGGGGGTGGAGCCCTGCACCTGGTGCGACGGCACGGGGGAGCGCCGCAAGGACCGCACGGCGGCAGGCCCTGCGCGGGAACGCAACTCCCGGGGGCGCACCACCTGTCTGAAGTGCGGCAAGCCGCGCACCGCCTGTCCGGAATGCCGGGGGCGGGGCACCCGGGCCTGCCCCCGGTGCGACGACACCGGTTTCAGGGACTGCCCGGCCTGCGGCGGCGAGCGGTCCACGGAGCACACCCCGTGCGAGGGGACGGGCCTGGTCACGCTGTGGACGGCGGGTTCGGTCCGGCAGGCCCCCGAGTGGAGCCCGCTGAAGCTCCCGGACCCGGCGCCGCCGCTGCGGGTGCGGCAGCAGACCGGACGTGTCGGCGCATGGGGGAGAGCCACCCTGACCTCGGCCGACGCCCCGCTCCCCGACGGGCTGGACCCCGCCCACGTCCGGGCCGTCGAAGAGGTGCTCGCGCCCGCGCGTCAGGAGGTCGCCCGGCGCGTCGACATCGGCTGGCTGCCGCTGGCGGCCGTCGAGATCCCGGACGACCCGGACCACGTCTTCTACGTCTTCCCCGGGCACGATGGTCCGCAGGTGCTCCCGGTCTGGTCCCGGCGCCGGTCGCTGCGGGTTGCCGCGGTGGTGGCCGGGGTGGTCGTCCTGGTGCTCCTGGTGGTCGCGCTCGTCTGATGTGCTGGGTGTGTGAGAGACGATCACCGGCCCCTGGCCGTATTCGATTTGGACGGCACGCTCGCGGACAGCGCGCACCGGCGGCACCATCTGGAGGGCCGACGGCGCGACTGGGACCGCTTCTTCGCCGCGGCCGTCGACGACCCGCCGCTGGCCGAGGGCGTGCGGCTGGTCCTGAGCAGTGCCGAGGAGTGCGAGATCAGGTACCTCACCGGCAGGCCCGAGCGGTGCCGCCGGGACACGGTGGCATGGCTGGCCGGGCACGGTCTGCCCGAGGGGCGGCTGCACATGCGCCGCGACGGCGATCGCAGGCCGGCCCGGCGCACCAAACTGGAAACGCTCCGGCGACTGGGCCGGGAGCGTGAGGTGCGGATGCTGGTCGACGACGACGAACTGGTCTGCGACGCGGCGGAGCGGGCCGGCTTCACCGTGGTGCGGGCCCGCTGGGTGACGGTGTCGCCCGCGATGCAGGACGCTCAGGAGCGCGAGGGCCGCACCTGACCCGGCGGCGGAACCGGCCCGCCCCGTGCCCGGGCGGGCACGGGGCGGCGTGACGGCGCGTCGGCCGGGCAGGCGTCACCGGCGGGCGGCGGGGCGGGGCGGTGCGGTCAGCCCGTCTCGTCGAGCCGGAAACCGACCTTCAGTCCCACCTGGTAGTGCTCGACCCGGCCGTCCTTGATCTCGCCGCGTACCTGGGTGATCTCGAACCAGTCGAGATTGTGCAACGTTTCAGAGGCTCTTGCGACGCCCCTGCGGATGGCGTCGTCGACGCCCTCATGTGAGGTTCCCACGATTTCGGTGACCCGATAGACGTTGTTCGACATCTTATGTCCCCTTTCGTTCCTACCACGGTGCCCCACCGGGGCCGGAGGCGCGAGAGGTCGGGGAGCGTAATGTTCCGTGAACGGACCTTGACCAAAGTATTGGTCCATACCAAAATCCAGCCACACCCGTGCGAGCACAGCCCGCAGTCCCCCACACCGGGTCCTGAATTTTGTCGCGCCGTTTCGCAGAAGGTGAACCTGGTGAAGAACCGCATACTCGTCGGAGCCGTCGCGCTCGTTTCCACCTTTGCGCTGGGCGGATGCGGAATCCTCTCGGGGACGGAGGCATCCGGCAGCAAGAAGGTCACGATCTGGCTGATGAAGGACAGCGTTTCCGACGATTTCCTGAAGCGCTTCACGGAGGAGTACCAGAAGGATCACCCTTCCGTGGAACTGGAGTTCAAGTTCCAGAGCTGGAGCGGAATCGGGCCGAAGGTCACCGCGGCCCTCAGGGGCAAGGACGCCCCGGACGTCATCGAGGTCGGGAACACCCAGGTCGCCCAGTACGCGGAGAGCGGCGGTCTGCGCGACCTCACCCTGGAGTCCGTACGGGACCTCGGCAGCGAGGACTGGCTCCCCGGCCTCGCCGAGCCGGGCAGCATCGACGGAATCCAGTACGGAATCCCCTGG
Source organism: Streptomyces sp. NPDC006435 (assembly GCF_040612315.1). NCBI lineage: Bacteria > Bacillati > Actinomycetota > Actinomycetes > Kitasatosporales > Streptomycetaceae > Streptomyces > Streptomyces sp. NPDC006435. Next base: position 111,823 of record NZ_JBEXPY010000027.1, on the reverse strand, counting down.
TACGCGGCCAATCGAGTGGTGATCTACAACAAGGAACTCTTCGAGCGGGCCGGAATAAAGAACCCGCCGAAGACCCGGGACGAGTGGATCGAGGGCAGCGAACGGCTCAACCGCGGCGGAAATCAGGGAATCTACCTCGCAGGCCAGAACTGGTACGTCCTCGCCGGATTCATCTGGGACGAGGGGGGTGAACTCGCCGACGAACGGGGCGGGAACTGGGCCGGCGCCCTGGACAGCCCCGAAGCGCTGCGGGGGATGGCCTTCTACAAGGAACTCCAGGCGCTCGGCGACGGACCCAGGAACGCGGACGAGGAAAAGCCCCCGCAGGCCGACGTGTTCGCCGAGGGAAATGTCGCACAGATCATTTCGGTACCCGGAACCGTCGCCCAGATCGAGAAGAAGAACCCCGAACTCAAGGGAAAACTGGGCTACTTCCCGATCCCGGGCAAGACCGCGAAGGAGCCCGGCTCCGTCTTCATCGGCGGGTCCGACCTGATCGTGCCGGACAACGCCGACCAGCGGTCCGCGGGCATCGAGGTGGTCAAGGCGCTGGCGGGCCGCAAGTGGCAGGAAGAGCTTGCCAGGACCATGAGCTACGTCCCCAACAAGCCCGAACTCGCCCGTGTCATCCTGGGCCAGGAGGGCACCGCAGCCATGGCCGAGGGCGCCACGCGGGGACGTGCCACCCCCAACTCCCCGCAGTGGGCGGACGTCGAGGCCGACAACCCGATCAAGCCGTACATGACGGCCGTGCTGGAGGGCGGCGACCCGGCGCGGGAGGCCAGGACCGCATCGGAGAAGATCACCTCCAGGCTCGCGGGCGGCTGACCGCACGGGGCGCCGCGCGGCAGCCGGCCGCAGGGCGGCCCGGACCGCTTCCGGACACCCCCGGGATTCAGACTTCGCACATCCCGGCGCTCCATGGCGGTCATGTCGAATCCAGCCGGTCACGGAAGAAGTAGGGGTGCCGGGCCTTCGCCGCAGTGCGACGGCCCGGCGGCCGCCCTTGCCGATCCGTCCCCGGAGACCGTCATGAACGCGCTGCCCCTCACCCCGCTCCCCACCGCCCCCACCGTTCCCGCGCAGCCCGTCGCCCCCACTCCCACCACCGCCCCCGCCCCCGCTCCGGCCCCGCCCCGGTACCGGGTGTCCCTCGCGACCGGCCAGGAGGAGGTCCGGGCCGCCCAACGGCTGCGCCACCTGGTCTTCGCCGGTGAGTTCGGCGCCAGGCTGGAAGGGCCCGAACCCGGCCTGGACAGCGACGAGTTCGACGCCCACTGCGACCACCTGCTGGTACGGGAGGAAGCCACCGGCGAGGTCGTCGCCACCTACCGCCTGCTGCCGCCCGACCGGGCCCGGACCGCCGGACGCCTCTACGCGGAGGGCGAGTTCGACCTCGGCCGGCTCGCCCCGATCCGCGACGACCTGGTCGAGGTCGGCCGGTCCTGCGTCCACCCGGCCCACCGCGACGGCGCCGTCATCGCGCTGATCTGGGCCGGCCTCGCCCGCTACATGGAACGCACCGGCCACAACTGGCTGGCGGGCTGCTGCTCCATACCCCTCTCCGACGGGGGAGCGACGGCGGCCGGGGCCTGGGAGACCGTACGGACCAAGTACCTGGCCCCCGAGGACCACTGGGTCACCCCCCACCGCCTCTGGCGGCCCACCGGCACGGAGGGCCCCGTGCGCACCGGGCTCGCCACGCTCCCCCCGCTGCTCCGCGGCTACCTGCGCCTGGGCGCCCAGGTGTGCGGGGCACCCGCCCACGACCCCGACTTCGACGTCGCCGACCTGTACGTGCTGCTGTCGCTGCGCCGCACCGACCCGCGCTACCTGCGTCACTTCCTCGCCCTCGCCCCGCTGCGATGAACCCCTGGCTGCCCGCCGCGCCCTGCACCCCGGGCGACTGCGCCACCCACCACGGCCGCACCCGCGGTCGCCCGGCCGCCGCGGGCCTGCTGCTCGCCGGGGGCGCCGTCGTCCTGGCCGGGGCACTCGCCGCCCCCTTCGTCCTGATGCTCGGCCCGGCCCGGCGGCAGTGGCTGATCCGGCACTGGGCGTACGGCGTCGTGCGCGCCTTCGGGGTACGTGTACGGGTCACCGGCCCGCCGGACCCCACCGGCACGGCCCCCGACGCCCCGGCACACCCCACCGACACGTCCCCGGGCCCGTCACCTCTCACCGCGACGTCCCCGGGTCCGTCACGACCCACCGACACGGCCCCGGGCCCGTCACGCCCGGCCGCCGGGCGGCCCCGCCCACCGGGGCCGCCCGGCGCGGCAGCCGCCCCTCCGGGCACGCTCGTCGTCGCCAACCACATCTCCTGGCTGGACGTCCCGCTCGTCGCGGCGGTGCTGCCCGGCCGGATGCTGGCCAAGCGCGAGATACGGGACTGGCCGCTGCTCGGTCCGCTCGCCGCCCTCGGCGGCACGCTCTTCGTGGAACGCGACCGGCTGCGCGCCCTGCCCACGACCGTGCGCGACATCGCGGAGGCCCTGCGCGGCGGGTCGCGGGTGGTCGTCTTCCCGGAGGGCACCACGTGGTGCGGGCACGGACCGGGCGGCCGGTTCTCGCCCGCCGCCTTCCAGGCGGCGATCGACGCCGGGGCCGCGGTCCGCCCGGTGCGCATCGCCTACCGCACCGCACCGGCCGGGAGCACCGGCCGGCCCCCGGCGGGCGGCCACCCGGCCGGCCACCGGGGCGCGGCCCCGCCGGAACACACCGGCGCGGCCGCCTTCGTCGGCGACGACCCGCTCGCCGCCTCGCTGTGGCGGGTGGTGACGGCGGCCGGCCTGACCGCCGAGATCAGCGTCCTGCCGCCGATCCCGACGGACGGCCCGGCCGACCGCCGCGCCCTGGCCCGACTCGCCCGGAGCCTGTCGGGCGGGCCCTGACCGGGCGGAGGCGAGGTCACCCGGCGGGCTCCCGGACCACCGTCGACGACGAGAGCGCGAACCGGCCCCCCGAATCCGTCCACCACCGGTCCAGGCGCAGACCGGCCGCGGCGAGTTCCGTCCGGACCCCCTCCCGGCGGAACTTGGCCGACACCTCCGTGCGCAGTTCCTCACCCGCCTCGAAGGACACCACCAGATCCAGCTCCGGGATCTTCACGCTGTGCGCCTCCCGGGCCCGCAGCCGCATCTCGATCCACTCCCGCTCCGGATCCCAGCGCGCCACATGGTCGAAACCGGCCGGATCGAAGTCCGCGCCCAGCTCGCGGTTCACGACCCGCAGCACGTTCCGGTTGAACTCCGCCGTCACCCCCGCCGCGTCGTCGTACGCGGCGACCAGCACCTCCTCGTCCTTCACCAGGTCCGTGCCGAGCAGCAGCGTGTCACCGGGGGAGAGCAGCGACCGCACCGACCGCAGGAACACCGCGCGCTCCTCGGGAAGCAGGTTGCCGATCGTGCCGCCCAGGAACGCGACCAGCCGCGGTCCCGGAGTGCCCGGCAGCGCGAGACCTCCCGTGAAGTCCGCGACCAGGGCGTGCACGGACAGGTCGGGCCGCTCGGTGAGCAGCGCCCCGGCGGCGCCGCGCAGCGCGCTCTCGCTCACGTCGACCGGTACGTAACTGTGCAGTGCGGGCAGTGCGTCCAGCAGGTGCCGGGTCTTCTCCGACGAGCCGGACCCCAGCTCGATCAGGGTCCGCGCCCCGGACGCCCCGGCGATCTCCCCGGAGCGGTCGACCAGGATCTCGCGTTCGGCACGGGTCGGGTAGTACTCCGGGAGCCGGGTGATCTCCTCGAACAGTTCACTGCCGCGCGCGTCGTAGAACCACTTGGGCGGCAGGGTCTTCGGACACCGGGTCAGACCGTGCAGGACATCGGCGCGCAGCGCCGCGTCCGTCGCGTCCACCGGCAGGGTACGGGTCAGCAGGAAGGGACTCACGCAAGGGGCTCCTTGAGCGGGGTCAGCAGGACATCGGTACGGGTCGCCGTCAGCAGGGTCCGGTCGGCCACGGTGTGCCAGCGCGGATCGTCGTCGTACGGCTCCGAGGCCACGACCGTGCGCGGGCCGGGCCCGGAGAGGTACGACAGGGTGTCGCCCCAGGCCGTCGCCACGATCGTGGTGCCGTCGGTGACCAGCAGGTTCAGCCGGGACTCCGGTGCCGCGGCGGCCACGTCGAGCACCGTGTCGGCGACGGCCTGCGGCAGGTCGTCGCCATCGGCCAGGCGGTGCTGCACCAGGGCCCAGACCAGGGCCGAGTCGCAACGGGCGGCGAGGGCGAGCAGTTCGGCCGGCGGCAGCGCGGCGGCGAGCGGGGCCACCGAGAGCGGCCAGCCCCGCACCGCGCCGTTGTGACTGAACAGCAGCCGCCCGGCGGCGAACGGCGCGGCCGCGGCCTCACCGTCGTCGCCCGCCTCGGTGGCGTCCCGGACGGCGGCGAGCAGCGCCGTGCTGCGCACCACCCTGGCCAGGTCGGCGAACGTACGGTCGCCCCAGACCGGCCCCGTCCGCCGGTAGCGGCCCGGCACCGGATCGCCCTCCGCGTACCAGCCGACGCCGAAACCGTCCGCGTTGACGGTCCCGTACCGCTGACGGCGCGGCGCCCAGGACTGGCGCACGAGCGAGTGAGGCGGCTCGGCCAGCAGTTCCCCCAGGGCCGCCGAAGGCCCCAGGTAAGCGATGTGACGGCACATCAGGCATCCCTCGCGGTACGGAAGCCGGAGAAGATCTGGCGCCGCACCGGCAGGTCCCAGTTGCGGAACGTCCCCCGGCACGCCACCGGGTCCACGGCGAACGAACCGCCGCGCAGCACCTTGTGGGCCGGGCCGAAGAACACCTCGGAGTACTCGCGGTACGGGAACGCCGCGAAACCGGGGTGGGGCAGGAAGTCGCTCGACGTCCACTCCCACACGTCACCGATCAGCTGCCCCACACCGAGCGGCGACCGGCCCGCGGCGTACGCCCCCGCGGGGGCGGGCCGCAGATGGCGCTGCCCCAGGTTCGCCCGCTCGGGGGTCGGGTCCTCGTCCCCCCAGGGATAGCGCCGCGAACGCCCCGACACCGGATCGTGGCGCGCCGCCTTCTCCCACTCCGCCTCCGAGGGCAGCCGGCGCCCCGCCCAGCGGGCGAACGCGTCCGCCTCGTACCAGCTGACATGGAGCACCGGCTCGTCCCGGGGCACCACCTCGGTGACGCCGAAACGGCGGCGCAGCCACTGCCCGGCGTCCCGGTGCCAGAACAGCGGGGCCGCCAGTTCGTGCTCACGGACCATCGCCCACCCCTCCGGCGCCCACCAGCGACGCTCGGTGTAGCCGCCGTCCTCGACGAACTCCCGGTACGCGCCGCAGGTGACCGGTGCCGTGTCGATGAAGAAGCCCGGCACCTCCCGCACGTGCGCCGGCCGTTCGTTGTCCAGCGCCCACGGCTCGGTGGATGTGCCCATGGTGAACGGACCGCCCGGGACCAGGACCTCCGCCGCGAGATCCGCGGCGTCGGTGGGCGCGGGCGGGACCGGGGCGGTCAGCACGGCGGGCCCGGACCGCAGCTGATGGGTGATCAGCATCGTCTCGTCGTGCTGCTGTTCGTGCTGGGCGATCATGCCGAAGGCGAAGCCGGACCGCACCAGCGGCCGGGCGTCGTCCAGTTCGGCCCCGTCGAGCACGTCCAGCGCCCGGCCGCGCACCTCGGCGGCGTACGAGCGGGCCTCGACGGGGGCCAGCAACGGCAGCGACGGACGCGTCGCCCGGGGATGCTCGAAGGCGTCGTACAGTCCGTCGATCTCCGGGCGCATCGCGCTCTGCCCGGCCACCCCGCGCAGCAGCCACAACTCCTCCTGGTTGCCGATGTGCGCGAGGTCCCAGACCAACGGGGACATCAACGGCGAGTGCTGGGCGGTCAGTTCGCGGTCGTCCACGCTGTCGGTGAGCAACGCGGTGCGTTTCCGCGCGGTGAGCAGCGCGGCGAGGGCGCGTTCCCGGAGCGGTTCGGGGTCCGTCCCGTGCGGAGCGGACCCGGTGGGTGCGGTGGATTCGGTCATGAACGCAGTCCCTCGGAACAGTGGCCCGGCCAACCGGGCGAGCCCGGCGCGAGCAGTTCGGGAAGGTCGTCGGCCGGACATCGGCCCCGTGCGGTGAACCGGTCGTGGAACCCGGTCACCGTCTTCAGCACGTCCTTCGTGACCCCCAGCCGGGGCAGCGCCTCCAGCGCGATCCCGAAGCAGGCGGTGGCCGCCGCCCGCAGCGCGGGATCGGCCAGACCGCTGCGGGCGGCGGCCGTCCAGAGCGGATTGCACGGCGCGGGTCGCGTCCCGGCCGTCCCGGCCAGCGGCTCCACGACGCGGTACACCGCCTCGGCGGCCTCCGGGTCGTCGAACAGGGCGGTGGTGACGGCGAGCGGCACCAGCCACCCGTCCGCACCGTGCTGCGCGTCGATCATGCGGAGCTCCAGGTGCCCGCGCGGGCGCACCGGCGGGAAGAGCGTGCTGATGTGGTAGTCGAGATCGGCGCGCACCGGTGGTCTCGGCGCGCCGGTGCGGATCCAGTCGCGGAACGTCAGCCCGTCCGGCACGGCCCAGGGGCCCGTGTCGTCCCGGATGCACATCACCGGCGTGTCCAGGACGTGTGCGGCCCAGGCGTCGCGCGGCGGCAGCAGGCCGGGCGGCGCCAGGGGGCGCCAGGGATCGAGAGCGGCCCAGAGCGACTGCCGGGCGGACCGCCACGGCGTCGGGCGGCCGAGCCGGTAGGGCGAGTTCGCGAACACCGCCACCAGGACCGCGCCCAGCAGGTGGGAGAGCCGCCAGCGCCGTTCGAGGCCGAGCGGCCCCGGTTCCTCCGTCCCGGCGTCCAGACAGACCTGGACGGACGCGCTGGTGCACATCATGGCGCGGCCGGCCGGCCCCGACCGGTCGAAAGCGGCCTCCATGGCGTCGTAACGGGGCTCGCGCAGCAGCCGGCGCGGGGAGTGCCACGGGTCGACGCCCAGACCCACCGTGGCGAGGCCCGCCCGGTCCAGGGCGTCACGCACCGCGGCGAGATCGGCGGTGGTGGCGTCGATGCACGCCATCAGGGAATCGGCGGGGAGCGAACTGAGTTCCAGCTGGCCGCCGGGTTCGAAGGTGAGCGCCGCGTTCAGGGGCAGGGCCCGCAGTGCGGCGGCCGCCGCGTCGAGACGGTCGGGGGAGACGGGGACGCGGGGTCGATCACGGTCGTGAATGAGCCATTCGAGTTCGACACCGACCCTGCGGGGCGGGCCCGTCTTGAAGCAGATGCAACGCAGTAAATCCTCCGCCTCGCCCTCACCGAGGGGCGGGGACTGGCCGGGTGGGCCGTGTTCTCCGGGCGTGTCGGACGACATGCCGGGGCCTCCTTTCCGAGTGCCTCCGTACCACCCAAACCCCTGCGGATGGATCGCACAAGGGCGCCCCCGCGCGCCGGAAAACCGGTTGCGCCCGCATCGCGGCGGCGACGAGCATGCCCCGTATGCACCACATGGGGGAGTACCGATGAGCGCCCGCCTGCGCGGCATCGCGCGTGAGACCGAGGCCATCGTCCGGGCCGGCCGCTACCGCACCGGGGACGGGCGGGAGGTGAGCATCGAACGGGCGCTGACCGCCGCGCTCTCGGGAACCAGGCTGTACGGACCGGAGCCGGTGCCGGTCGCGGCACTCGACTCCGACCGCACACCCGTCGTCGAGGTCACCGACGAGAGCAGCCTGCGGGCGGCCCACCGGATGACCACCGGGGGCCCCGGCAAGGTGGCCGTCCTGAACTACGCCTCCGCCCGCAACCCCGGCGGCGGTTACCTCAACGGCGCACAGGCCCAGGAGGAGGCCCTGTGCCGCGGTTCCGCCCTGTACGCCACCCTGCTGCGCGCCCCCGACTACTACGCCCACCACCGCGCCGAACGCAGCGCCTTCTACACCGACCGGGTGATCCACTCACCCGGCGTACCAGTGTTCCGCGACGACCGGGGCGCACTGCTCGACACCCCGTACACGGTCGGTTTCCTCACCTCACCGGCGCCCAACGCCGGAGTCATCCGCAGCAGCGCCCCCGGGGAGGCCCACCGCATCCCCGCCGCGCTCGCCTCCCGGGCCGAGCGGGTGCTGGAGGTGGCGGCGGTGCGGGGGTACCGCAGGCTGGTGCTGGGGGCCTGGGGCTGCGGAGTGTTCCGCAACGACCCGGCGGAGGTGGCCGGTGCGTTCCGGGCACTGCTCCTGGACGGCGGCAGGTTCGCCGGGCACTTCGAACAGATCGTCTTCGGCATCCTCGACCGGAACCCCGGATCCGCCACCCGGGCCGCCTTCGACCGGACGTTCGGCGACCGGCTCCGACAGTAGACCGGCCCCGGCCATGGACCGGTCGGGCGACGGACCGGTCCCGATGGCGGATCAGCTCCAGCCGTAGCGCTCCCGCAGCCGCCCGGCGACCAGATCGAACCTGTTCCGGTCCAGCGCGCACGCCTCCCGCCGCATCCCGTCCTCGTGCACCCGCAGGACCCGGTCCAGATCGGCCCACGACGGGCGGCCCGAGCCGTCCCACGGCCCGGCCCCCAGCGCCACCCACTCGTGGTCCCGGTCGTGCTGCTTGCTGGACAGCTGCACGGCGAGCAGGGTGCCCGCCTCCTCCCGGGCCACCACCAGGACCGGACGGTCCTTGCCGCGCCCGTCACCCTCCTCGAACGGAACCCAGGTCCAGACGATCTCGCCGGGGTCGGGGTCGCCGTCCCGGTCGGGGGCGTACGAGGTGCGGACCGGGCCCACGTCGAGCGGATCGGCCTCACGGGTGGCGGCCGGGCCGGTGCGGCCGGGGAAGTCGTCCGGATGGGTGACGCGGTCGTCACGGTGCTGGATGGTCATCCCCACACCGTAGGACCTGCGCGGCCCGTCGCGGGGAAAGCGGCCGGTGGGCCGGGTCGCGCGCCGGACGGCGGCCACCGGGCGCGCGGCACCCCGGCCCGGCGCCGACGGGCCGACCGTACGCCCGCCGCGCGGGTCTGGAAGACTGCCCGACGCCATGAGCCAGTTACCGAACCAACCCGCCCCACGCCCCGTTCCCACCAGCGCCGACGTCGCACGGCTCGCCGGTGTCTCCCGGGCCACCGTGTCGTACGTGCTGAACAACAACGCGACCGTACGGATCAGCGAATCCACCCGCCGCCGGGTCAGGGAGGCGGCCACCGACCTGGGCTACGTGCCGCACGCCGCCGCCCGCAGCCTGCGCGCGGGACACACCCGCATGGTGCTGCTGCCCACCGCGAACTTCCCGGCCGGCCGACTCCAGCACCGGTTCTTCCACGAACTGGAATCCGGGCTGCGCCGCCTCGACTACACCGTGGTCCAGTACAGCAGCACCGGACTCGCCCCCGAGGACGTGCCCCGGGCCTGGGCCGAACTCCGCCCCGTCGCCGTCATCGCCCCCAGCACCATCGCCCTCACCCCGCAGGGCATATCCGTGCTCGGCCGCTCCGGGGCCCGTGCCGTGATCACCCTCGGCCCGCAGTCGGTACCGGGCGCCCACGCGCTGGTCATGGACCAGCGGAGGGTCGGCAACTGCGCGGTCGGACACCTGCTGGAGCGCGGCCGGCGGCGCATCGGCGTGGTCATGCCGGAGGAACCGGGCCTCGCCCCGTTCTCCGAACCCCGGCTGGCCGGAGCCCGGCAGGCCGCCCGGGGCGGCGGCGCCCGGATCGAGCCGCTGCCGCTGCGGTACGACGAGGAATCGGCCGCCCGGCTCGCGACCCGCTGGCACGCCCTGGACCTGGACGCCGTGTTCGCCTACAACGACGAGTACGCGATGCTCCTGATGCGCGCCCTGCAGGACGCGGGCGTCGACGTGCCGGGCGAGGCCGCCGTGGTCGGCGCCGACGACCTGATGCTGGGCAGACTGCTGCGGCCCCGCCTCAGCACCGTACGCCTGGAACTGGCCACGGCACAGCCGCTGGCGGACCTCGTCGACCGGCTGGTGCGACAGCCCGGCGGAACCCCCGAGCACCACGACCTGCTGCGCGCCGGGGCGATCCACCGCGATTCCAGCTGAACCGCCGGAACGACCGGTCCGCGGTCCGCGGCACCGCCGCGACGTGCGGGCCGCGCACCACATGCCTAGCGTCATGACCATGAGTCATCCGCAGAGCTACGAGATCCTGCTCGTCCCCGGAATCGCCGGGGAGAGCGACGACGACGCCGAGCCGGGCGGTCCGGTCCGCTCGGCGATCGTCTCGGCCACCGGCGAGACGGGCGCGTCGGGCTACCCGCGGTACGCGGGCGAGGGCATCGTGGCGGACATCGACCCCGCCACGCACTCGGTCGAGGCCCTGCTCGTCGACGGCGCCGAACTGGCCTACGGGCTCTCGGCGCGGATCGGGGAGAAGAACGCCGAAACGGGCGCCGACGCCTGAACCGGCCGGACCGCCGGCGCCCGGACCGCCCCGGGCCCGGCCGTCGGTCCCGGACACGGCAAGGGTCCGGCCCGTCGCGAACCGCCGACCGGCCGGACCCCGCCAGGGGTGCGCGAAACCCGCTACTTCCCCTTCTGCTGCTCCTCGATGGACTTGCGGACCTCGTCCATGTCCAGCTTCCGGGCCTGCCCGATCACGTCCTCCAGCGCCGCCGGGGGCAGCGCCCCGGGCTGGGCGAACACCGCCACGTTCTCCCGGACGATCATCAGCGTGGGAATGGACGTGATCTCGAAGGCCGCCGCCAGCTCCTGCTGCGCCTCCGTGTCGACCTTGGCGAAGACCAGGTCGTCATGGCGTTCCGACGCAGCGTCGTAGACCGGCGCGAACTGCCGGCACGGGCCGCACCAGGAAGCCCAGAAGTCGATCAGGACGAAGTCGTTCCCACTGACGACCTGGTCGAAGTTTTCCTTGGTGAGCTCGATGGTGCTCATACTCCGCTACCTCTTCCTGTGCCCGTTCGGACCTGTCCGGCACAACGGTGCCCGTCCATGCGCTATTCCACCTGCCCGTGTGGCCACCGCCCACACCCACCAGCAGACTGTCCCCATGACTGATCCCTCCCTGAACGCCGAGTACGACGTCGTGGTGATCGGAGCCGGTCCGGTCGGCGAGAACGTCGCCGACCGGACCCGTGCCGCCGGACTGAGCACGGCGGTCGTCGAGTCGGAACTCGTCGGCGGCGAATGCTCCTACTGGGCCTGCATGCCCAGCAAGGCGCTGCTGCGCCCCGTCGTCGCCCGCGCCGACGCCCGCCGCGTCCCGGGCCTCGCCGACTCCGTGCGAGGGCCGCTCGACACGGCGGCGGTGCTCGCCCACCGCGACGCGTACGCCTCGAACTGGAAGGACGACGGACAGGTCGCCTGGCTGGAGGGCATCGGCGCGGACCTCCACCGGGGACGGGGCCGGCTCACCGGCGAGCGGACGGTCTCCGTCACCGCCCCCGACGGCACGGAACACCGGCTCACCGCCCGGCACGCCGTCGCCGTCTGCACCGGCAGCCGGGCCGTCGTCCCCGGCCTGCCCGGCATCGACGGCGCCCGCCCCTGGACCAGCAGGGAGGCGACGAGCGCCAAGAAGGTGCCCGGCCGTCTCGTGATCGTCGGCGGCGGCGTGGTCGGGGTGGAGATGGCCACCGTCTGGCAGGCCCTCGGCGCCCGGGTGACGATGCTGGTCCGCGGCACCGGAATCCTGCCGAGGATGGAGCCCTTCGCGGGCGAACTGGTCGCCCGGGCCCTGACGGAGGCGGGCGCCGACATCCGCACCGGGGTCTCGGCGACCTCCGTGCGGCGCGCGGTGCCGGACGGCCCGGTCCTGGTGGAACTCGACGACGGCACGAGCGTCGAGGCCGACGAGATCCTCTTCGCCACCGGCCGCGCCCCGCGCACCGACGACCTCGGCCTGGAGACTGTGGGCCTGGAGCCCGGCTCCTGGCTCACCGTCGACGACAGCTGCCGCGTCGACGGCAGCACCTGGCTCTACGCCGTCGGTGACGTCAACCACCGGGCGCTCCTCACCCACCAGGGCAAGTACCAGGCACGCGTCGCGGGTGCCGCGATCGCCGCCCGTGCCACCGGGGCCCCGCCGCTGGAGACCGGCCCCTGGGGCGCCCACGCCGCGACCGCCGACCACGCGGCCGTCCCCCAGGTCGTCTTCACCGACCCGGAGGCCGCCTCGGTCGGCCTCACCCTCGCCGAGGCCGAACGGGCCGGCCACCGGGTCCGCGCCGTCGACCAGGACCTCGCCGCGGTGGCGGGGGCGGGCCTGTACGCGGAGGGCTACCGGGGCCGCGCCCGCATGGTGGTGGACCTCGACCGGGAGATCCTGCTCGGCGTCACCTTCGTCGGGCCGGGCATCGGCGAACTGCTGCACTCGGCGACGGTCGCGGTCGCCGGCGAGGTCCCCGTCGCCCGGCTGTGGCACACGGTCCCGGCCTACCCGACGATCAGCGAGGTGTGGCTGCGGCTGCTGGAGGCGTACCGGGGCTGAGCGCGAACGGGCGGGACGGGGTGGCCACCGGAGCCGCGCACCGGGCCGGGCGGCAGCGGTGGCACCCCGTCCGACCTGGTGTGCGGTAGATCATGATGACTGGTGGCCACGCCGCTTCCTACGATGCGTGACGGATGCACCTATCGCCGCGAGCACCCGCCCGACCCGAGGAGACGAATTCCGTGAGCACCAGTGACGCCGGGCCCGAGAGCTACTACGAGCGGACGGGCGCGGGCCGTTACCGGCCCACGGTCCACGCGGGTGGTGCGTGGAGCACCGACGAACAGCACTTCAGCCCGCTCGCGGGGCTCGTCGCGCACGAGATCGAACAGCACCTCGCCGAGCGTCCCGGGAACCTGGAGCTTTCGAGGATCAGTTACGACATCCTCGGCCGCATCGCCCTCGACGAGTGCGAGATCACCGTGGAGACCGTCCGCCCCGGCCGGACCATCGAGCTCCTGGAGGCGACCGTGGTCATCGGCGACCGCCCGGTCGTCCGCGCCCGCGCCTGGCTGCTGTCCTCCCAGGACACCTCGTCCGTGGCCGACAGCCCCCACGAGCGGCTCCCCGCGCCGGAGGAGCTCACCCCCTGGGCGATGGACGAGGAGTGGAACGGCGGCTACGTCTCCTCCATCGACGTCCGCCGGCTGCCCCCGTCCCGCAGGGGCCGCACGGCGGCCTGGATCTCCTCGCGCCTCGACCTGGTGGCGGGCGAACCGAGCAGCGCCCTGGCCTCGTACGTCGCGCTCGTGGACACCGCGAACGGCATCGCCGTGCAGCAGGACCCCGAGAAGTGGGTGTTCCCCAACCTCGACCTGACGATCCATCTGCACCGCAGGCCGCGGGGCCCCTGGACCGGACTGGACACCACCGTCACCTTCGGCCCGACGGGACAGGGGCGCACCAGCAGCGTCCTCCACGACGTCGACGGGCCCGTCGGCCACGCCGAACAGATCCTCACCGTCCGCCCGGCGGCGCACGGCTGAGTCACCGCACGGACGGGGCGGCATCCGTACCGGGGGCGAGGACGGCCGCGAGCAGCGACTTCGTGTACGGATGCCGCGGCGCGTCGAACACCTCCTCGGCCGTGCCCTCCTCCACCACCTCCGCGTCCTTCATCACCAGCACCCGGTGACTCATCCGCCGGACCACCGCCAGATCGTGCGAGACGAACAGCAGGGCCGTTCCCAGGCGCTGCCTCAGGTCGTCCAGCAGGTCGAGGATCTGCGCCTGCACCGACGCGTCGAGCGCCGAGACCGGTTCGTCGCACACCAGGACGGCGGGGGACGGGGCGAGGGCGCGGGCGATGGCGACCCGCTGGCGCTGGCCGCCGGAGAGCTGGTCGGGGCGGCGGCGCAGATGCTCGGGGCCGAGCCCCACCAGGCCCAGGAGTTCGAGTGTGCGGGCGGCCCGGTCCTCGTGCCGCGGGATGCCCTCCGCGATGATCCGGGACACCGTGAACCGCGGGTCGAACGCGCTGTACGGGTCCTGCTGGATCAGCTGGATACGGCTGCGGCGCGGCCGGCGGAACCGTTCGGGCAGCTCCGACCAGGGCTCCCCGCCCAGCCGCACCCGGCCGGAGCGGGGCCGCAGCAGACCGGTCGCCAGCCGGGCCACGGTGCTCTTGCCGGAGCCCGACTCGCCGACCAGCCCCACCGTCTCGCCCGCGCGCAGCACGAAGGACACGTCGCGGACCGCCGTGCGGGCCCCGTACGCCAGCGACACCGAGTCCACCTCCAGCACGGTTTCGGTCCGCAGCGGCTCCCGTGCCGGGGCACGCAGCACCGACGCCTCCAACAGGGCCCGGGTGTACGGGTGCCGGGGCGTGGCGAGCAGTTCGGACGTCGGCCCCGTCTCCACGACCGAACCCTCCCGCAGCACCGCCGTGCGGTCCGCGATCCGGGCCACCACCCCGAGGTCGTGACTGATCAGCAGCAGCCCGGTCCCCTCCTCCTTCGCCCCGGCCAGCAGATCGAGGATCTGCGCCTGCACGGTCACGTCCAGCGCGGTGGTCGGCTCGTCCGCGATCAGCAGCTCCGGACCGGCGGCCAGCGCCGAGGCGATCAGCGCCCGCTGGCGCAGACCGCCGGAGAGCTCGTGCGGATACTGCGCAGCCCGCGCCTGAGGGTCGGGAACGCCCACCCGGCGCAGCAGCTCGACGACGCGCGCGCCGATCAGCGACCGGTCCACCGTGCGGTGCAGCCGCATCGGCTCCGCGACCTCGGCCCCGATCCGGCGCAACGGATCCAGCGACACCAGCGCGTCCTGCGCGACCAGCCCGACGACCCGGCCCCGCACACCGCGCCAGTCGCGCGCCCGGAACCCCGTGGCGTCCCGCCCGGCCACCCGCAGCGTCCGCGCACTCGTCCGTGCCCCGGCCCCGGCGAGCCCGAGCAGGGCGCGCGCCACCGTGCTCTTGCCCGAGCCCGACTCCCCGACCAGGGCCAGGCACTCACCGGCGGCGACGGAGAACCCGACGTCCCGCACGGCGTGCACCACGCCCCTGCCCGCACCGTCGGCTCCGGGTCCGAAACGCACCCGGAGTCCCTCGACGGCCAGCAACTCGCTCATGCCCCGCCCCCCTTCGGCCCGCCGGGGCGCAGCGAACGCCCCAGCACCGTCACCGACAGCACCACCACGACGATCGCCAGCCCGGGAAAGGTGGCCGTCCACCACGCCGTCGCCAGGAACTCCCGGCCGTCCGACAGCATCGACCCCCACTCCGCGGCGGGCGGCGGCGTGCCCAGGCCCAGGAAGCTGAGCGCCGAACCGGAGATCACCGCCGTACCGGTGCCGATGGTGGCCAGGACCAGCAGCGGCCCCGTCACATTGGGCAGCACGTGCCGCAGCACGATCACCGGCCGCCGCACCCCCAGCACCTTCGCCGCCTCCGCGAAGTCCGA
Source organism: Streptomyces sp. NPDC006435 (assembly GCF_040612315.1). NCBI lineage: Bacteria > Bacillati > Actinomycetota > Actinomycetes > Kitasatosporales > Streptomycetaceae > Streptomyces > Streptomyces sp. NPDC006435. Next base: position 96,530 of record NZ_JBEXPY010000027.1, on the reverse strand, counting down.
ACCGGCCACCAGCAGCGCCTGGCCCCGCACCAGCCGCGCGTACGTCGGCACGGCCGCGATCCCGATCGCCACCAGCACGTTCGCCGTGCCCGAGCCGACGACCGTCACCACCAGCAGGGCCAGCAGCAGTTCGGGGAAGGCCAGCAGCACGTCCAGGCCCCGCATCAGCACCCGGTCGGCCGAGCGCGGGCCGGTCGCCGCCACCAGCCCCACGACGAGCCCGGCCAGCACCCCGAGCGCCGTCGCGCCGAGCCCGATCGTCAGCGACGGGCGCGCCCCGTACACCACCCGGGACAGCACGTCGCGACCCAGCTCGTCCGTCCCGAACGGGTGCGCCCCGCCGGGCGGCCGGAACGCCGCGACCACATCCGTGTCGTTCGGCGGGTGCGGGGCGATCAGCCCGGGGAAGAACACCGCCACCGCCAGCAGCGCCAGCACCGCGGCGGCCACCGCCGGAACCACGCGCCGCCCCTCCCACCGGGCCGCAGGCCCGCCCCGGATCCGCGCGACCGCGCTCATACGCCCGCCCCTTCCGTGCGCAGCCGGGGATCGATCACCAGATAGGCGAGGTCCACCAGCAGATTCACCACGACGAACGCCGCCGCGGACAACAGCACCAGCGCGGTCACCACGGGCACGTCCTTCGCCGTCACCGCGGTCACCAGCACCCGGCCCAGCCCCGGCCGGGCGAACACCGTCTCGGTGAGCACCGCACCGCCCAGCAGGCTGCCGACGATCCAGCCGGACAGCGTGGCCACCGGCAGTGCCGCGTGCCGCAGGGTGTGCCGCAGCAGCACCGTCCGCTCGCTCGCGCCCCGGGCCCGCGCCGTCAGCGCGAACGGCCTGGCGAGCGCCTCGTCGAGCTCCTGCCGCACGACCCGGGCCAGCACCCCGCCGATCGGCAGGGCGAGGGTCAGCGCGGGCAGGATCAGCGCCGCCGGCCCCTGGTCGCCCGCGGCGGGCAGCAGCCGGAAGCGGTACGACAGGAACGTGAGCGCCAGGATGCCGAGCCAGTACGACGGCACGGACACGGCCAGCAGCTCCAGCCCGGAGACCACCGCGCGGGCGACCCGGCCGCGGCCCGCGGTCGCGACGGCCGCCACGAACGCGATGAGCAGCGCCGGCACGGTCGCCGCCAGCGCCAGTTCCACCGTCGGCCCGATCTGACCCGCCAGCACGTCGCCGACCGGCAGGCCCAGTTGGTACGACCGGCCCAGGTCCCCGGTCAGCAGACCGGCCAGCTGCCGCAGGTACTGCACCGGCAACGGTTCGTCGAGCCCGTAGTCGGCCCGGATCCGCTCGCGCAGCTCGGGCGTCGCGGCCGTCGAGGGACCGAGCACGGTGTCCACCACATCGCCCGGAACCAGGTGCAGCACCAGGAACGACACGGTGGCCGCACCCCACAGCACCACCAACCCGGCACCGAACCGGCGCGCCACGGGCAGTGCCCATCGATGGATCGCTGACATCAGCCGGCGTCCACCCACGCGCCCTGGAACAGCGGCCACGCCGAGGCGTCGAACGTCACGTCGTGCGCCCGGCCGCGGATGCCCAGCTGGCGCGTGCCGACGAACGCGGGCAGCGCGTACCCCTGGGCCACGACCCGTTGCTGCACCTTCGCGTACAGCGCCCAGCGCTCCTCGCGCGAGGCGGTCGCCGCCGCCGCGTCCAGCCAGCCGTCGATGCGCGGGTCGTGCAGCCGGGAGCCGTTCGCCCCGCCGTCGGCGAGCCGGCTCCTCGAATGGAAGACCGTGCGCAGCAGATCCGGGTCCGAGCCGCCCCAGGAGAAGGCGATGACGTCGTAGTCGCCCCGGTTGCGCACCGGGGTGTAACCGCCCGCGTCCAGCGGCTTCAGGACCAGGTCCATCCCCACCTCCTTCAGGGCGTCCTGGACCGCGGTGTCGAACGTGCGCCGCTCGGGCTTGGTGTACGCCGGGACGTACAGCAGTGTCAGCCGGAACCTCCTGCCGTCCTTGGTCCGGTACCCGTCGGAGTCCCGGCCGGTCCAGCCGAGCCCGTCGAGCAGCGCCCCGGCCTTGTCCGGGTCGTGCTTCCAGGTGTTCTCGACGGCCGGGGAGTAGCCGGGCGTGGACGGGCTGAGCGGGCCCCAGGCCCGCCGGTACTGCCCGGAGAAGACCGCCTTCGTGATCGCCTCCGTGTCGACGGCGTGCAGCACGGCGAGCCGGGCGTCGCGCCGGTCGAACGGGGCGCGCCCGGTGTTGAGGAAGTACGAGTAGACGACGCCGGGCGAGTCGTGGCCGCTGATCGTCAGGCCCGGCTGCGACTTCAGCGAGGCGATCCGGTTGGCGGGCAGGGCGTCGGCGACGTCGGTCCGGCCGGAGGTCACCGCGCCGACCCGGGTCGCGTTCTCGGGCAGGAAGGTGACGACCAGCCGTTCCAGATGGGCGGGGCCCTGGTTCCGGGACGACGCCGGGGCCCAGTCGTAGTCCTCGTTGCGGGCGAGGACGAGCCGCTGGCCCTTGACCCGGGACACGAAGGTGAACGGGCCCGTGCCGACCGACGCCGGTCCGCCCGCGGCCAGTTCGCCGGGGTGGTCGCGCAGCGCCTTCGGGGAGTGGAAGCCCAGGTAGGTCGTCGAGACGGCGTGCAGGAACGAGGCGTACGGCTTCTTCAGCCGGACCGTCACCGTGTGCTTGTCCACCACGTCCGTGCGCTCGTACGGGCCGATGAGCGTGGCGGCGTACTGGGATTTGGTGGCCGGGGCGACGACGCGGTCGAAGTTCGCCCGCACGGCCGCCGCGTCGAAGGGGGTGCCGTCGGTGAACCGGACGTCGTCGCGGAGCCGGAAGGTGTAGGCGCGGCCGTCGTCCGACACCTCCCACTCCTTCGCCAGCCACGGTTCGAACCCGCCGTCCTCGCGCTGCGCCACCAGGGAGTCGAAGACATTGCGCATCAGCACCCCCACGATGTCGGCCGGGGACACGTGCGGGTCGAAGTTGTCGGGCTCGACGTCGGTGGCGAAGGTGAGCGTCCCGCCGTCGCGCGGGGTGCCGCCCGTGCCCGGGGCGGAGTCGGCCGCGACGCCGGAGGAGCAGGCGGTGAGACCGGCGGCGGTCAGGGCACCGGCGGACAGCAGGAGGAAGGACCGGCGGGTGGGCACGGCAGGGCTCCGTTCGGGGAAGGGACAAGGGATACGGGAAGGGCGGGGAGAAGGGGTGCGGGAGGTCAGCGGGGGCGCGGCACGGCACGCCAGGCCCGCACCGTGATGCGGTAGACCTCGCCGTGCGCGGCGGTCCGCGCGGCGGCCGCCCGGCCCACCGCGTCGAAGAACTCCGCCTGCCGGTCGTCGGGGAGCAGCCGGCTGAAGTACGTGCCGAACGTGGAGGCGTGGAAGTCCCGGTACTGCCGGTCCCCGGCGGCGCGCACCGGCACCGTCCGCTCCTGCGTCTCCTCGATCGTGAAGTGCCGCTCCAGCAGGGCCCGTACGTCGGGTTCCGACCGGGCCCGCACCCCCATCGGCACCACCCCGGACAGCTCGGCGGGGGCGCCGAGAAGCCGCAGGGCGTCGACCGCCACGACGTCCTCGCCGCCGAGCCCCGCCCGGTCGGTCACCGGGTGATGGGTCGTCAGGACGAAGGCGCCGCCGGGCGTGAGATGGGCCGCGATCCAGGCGAAGGCCCGTTCCTCGTCGGGGTGCAGCCAGTGCAGCACGGACGTCATGAACGCCACGTCGAACCGGTCGTCCAGGGCCGGCAGGCCCAACAGGTCCCCGGTGAGCAGCTCGGCCCGCCCCGCCAGCCGCACCCCGGCCTCGCGGACCCGGTGGCCGGAGCCGTCGACCCCCACCGCCCGTGCCGTGTCCGGCCAGCGGTCCAGCGCCGCCTCCAGCAGCGCGCCCGTCCCGCAGCCCAGGTCGAGCACGGTGCGCGGGGTGCCGGGCACGAGGCCGAGCACCCACGCGTGGTCCTGGGCCTGCCGGATGCGGCTGACGTCGTCGTACCCGGACAGGGTGCGGGCGCGGTCGAGTATGTCGTCGGTCATGTCGGTGTGCGGTCCCTTCACAACGGGGCGTCGATCAGCGCCGAGATGCGCTCGCGCACCTCTGACAGGTCGTGGTTGCGGTAGAGGTTGATGCGGTTGCGCGCCAGGTCGCCGCGGTGCACGTACTCGTACAGGTCCTGCCGTTGCCCGAAGCTGTCGGCCGTCAGGTCCCAGGCGAGCCGGAACAGCCGGGACTTGTGCTCGGCGTCGATGTCCTTGCCGCGCATGTAGCGGTCCAGGAACGGCCGCAGCTCGGGCGAACGCAGATCGTTCTCGGTGGGCTGCATGAGGATTCCGGACTGGCCGATGCCACGCACGATGCCCACCGCGCGCCCGGCGACCTGCGCCGCCCACACCGCCGCCGCCGGGGTCGGCCCGGGAGCCAGCAGCCCGCTGTCCGTGCGGTGCGCGGTGGCCTCCCCGGCGTCCAGGAAGTGGTCGAGGACCTGGGCGTAGCCGGCGAGTTCCCCCAGGTCCTCCTGGATGTTGCGGAACCCGTCTACACCGATCGACTCCGCGAGCAGCGAACCGACGCCGAGCAGGGTGCGCAGCCGCTCGCGGTAGCGGACCTGGCCGATGTACTGGCTCCAGGCGTTGATCCGGCCGAGCCCCTCACGGGCCAGATCCCCGTCGCCGAGCAGGAACACCCGGTCCCACGGCACGGTCACGTCGTCGAAGAACAGCATCGCGTCCTGCTCGTCGTACCGCCGTGCGAACGGGTGGGCGTGCCCGTGCGGTTCGGTGCCGAACGGTTCGCGGCACAGGATGCGCAGCCCCGGTGCGTTCAGCGGCAGCGCGAACCACAGCACGAACTCCTCGGCGCCGCGCCGGGCGAACGAGGCCGACAGGTAGACCAGCACCTCGTGCGCGAACGGCGCCAGCGTGGTCAGCTGTTTGGCGCCGCGGACCACGATGCCGTCGGCGTCCTCGCGCAGCACCCGCAGCGCGTGGTCCGGATGGTCGACCGGACTGGCCGAGCGGTCGATCTGCGGATCGCCCAGCGCGTGCGTCAGCAGAAGGTCGCGGGAGGAGGCGAAGCGGTGGTACGCCTGCGCGTTGGCGCCGAAGCCGGGCCGGTTGGTCTCCAGCCGGTGCCGGAAGTCCAGCAGGCCGACGGCGACGGAGGCCATGAAGGCGGGGGAGCGGCCGTGCTGGCCCCAGGACTCCCGCATCCACACCTCGGCGCTGTCCCGCGCCGCCCGCAACTCCTCGGCGGTGCGCGGCGGATGGTACCCGCGGCCGATCCGCAGACCGGATTCCGGGTCCTCGACGGTGAGGAGGTCGCGGTGCGCCGGGTCGTGCTGGAGGTCGAGCAGCCGGGAGATCTCGGCGACCGGAGCGGCGAACGCCGGATGCCCGGCCACGTTCTTGATCTCCTCGCCGTCCAGCCACACACTGCGCCCGTCGTCGAGACCGGCCCGGAAACGCGCGCCGTCGAGCACGCCCAGCGGTTCGACGGCCGAGGTGAGAGAGGAAGTCATGGTGAGGTCCCTTGCTGGTGCGAGACGGAGGACTGGTGCGGGACGGAGGCTTGGCGGGGGACTGGGGCCTGGTGGGGGACGGGGACCCGGTGGGGGAGAAGGGGCTGCTGCGCGGCGGGGCCGAGACCGTGGTAGCGGCCGGCGTGGTGCACGAGCGGCGGGCCGCTGCCGCTCTGCACCCCGACCACCTGGCCGATGAGCAGGGAGTGGTCCCCTCCGGGCACCACGGTGACGAGCCGGCAGTCGAACCAGCTCAGGCAGTCGTCGAGGACGGGCGCGCCGGTGTGCTCCCGCACCAGGCCGGCCGGCGGCGGCTGCGCCCGGTCGCGTTCGGGCCGTGCGTAGTGATCGGCGACCTCCTGCTGGTCGTGGCGCAGGACGTTGACCGACAGCACGCCGGAGGCGCGCGCCGCCCACACCAGCGGGCTGTGCCTGCCGATGGCCACGGAGATCAGCAGCGGATCGAGCGAGAGCGAGGCGAAGGCGGAGACGGTCTTGGCGGGGGTGCCGTCCCGGTAGCGGGTGGCCACCACCGTCACCCCGGTGGGAAAGGTCCGGGCGGCGGCGAGGTACTCCGCCGTCGTCGGTCCGCTCCGGCCGGTCGTTGTGCTCATCGCACCCTCACCCGGTAGGTGTCGAGCCAGCGGTCCACGGCCAGCAGGTGGTCGAGCCCGCCGGTGGGGTGGGGCGCGGCGCGCGGCCCCGGCAGCGGGGTGCCCGCGGCCAGGTGCCGCTTCACCGCCTCCCGGTCCACCAGGTCGAACACCGGACCGTTCCGGCGCACCAGATCCTCGGCCAGCGCCCGGAGCGCCCGCCCGTAACCGGGCGCGGAACTGGCCGGGTAGCCGCTCTTGGGCCGGTGCAGCACGCTCGCCGGCAGCAGATCGCCGACCGCCCGCCGCAGCAGCCCCTTGGGCACCCCGCCGGTGTTCTTCTGCGACCAGGGCACGTTCCACAGGTACTCGACGAGCCGGTGGTCCGCGAACGGCACCCGCACCTCCAGGCTCGCCGCCATGCTCATCCGGTCCTTGCGGTCCAGCAGGGCGGGCAGCCAGCGGGTCAGCGCCAGGTGGGAGATCTGCCGGGCCCGTCGCTCCGGCCCCGACTCGCCCGCCGGGTGCGGCACTTCGGCGAGCGCGTCGGCGAACCGCTGGGCGGCGTACTCCCGGGGCCGCACCCACTCGGCGGCCTCCGGCCGCAACAGGTCCGCCGGCGACGGCCGGCCGCTCAGCCACGGGAAGGTGTCGAGCGGACGGTCGTGGTGGAAGTAGGGGTAGCCGCCGAACACCTCGTCGGCGACCTCCCCCGACAGGGCGACCGTGACGTGCTGCCGCACCCCCTTGAACAGCAGGTACAGCGACACGTCAGGCTCGCCCCAGCCGGGCCGGTCACGGGCCCGGAGCCCGACGGAGCGGTGCGCGAGCAGTTCGCCGCCCGGCACCGTCACCGCCGTGTGCACGGTGGCGAGCCGGTCGGAGAGCTCCGCGATGTACGGGGCGTCGCTGTCCCGGTTCCAGTCGCCCAGGCGTTCGGGCTGCTCGTTTGGCGGGAAGTCCACCGAGAACGTCGCGAGCTTGCCGCCGTCGGCGTCCGCCGCCGCCAGCGCGGTCAGTGTGGAGGAGTCCAGTCCGCCGGAGAGCAGCAGCCCGAGCGGTACGTCGCTGACCAGTTGCCGCCGCACGGTGTCGGTCAGGATCTCCCGCACCCGGGCGGCGGTGGTGTCCAGGTCGTCGGTGTGCGGCCGGGTCTCCAGGGACCAGTACGCCCGCTCGTCCACCCCGTTCGGACCGAACCGCACGGTGTGCCCGGGACGCACGGTGTACAGCCCCCGGAAGGGGGTCCGGCCCGGCGTCGGCGCGGACGGGACCGCGAACAGCTCGGCCAGCGACTCCGCGTCCGCCTCGGCCTCGAAGAGCGGATTGGCCAGGACGGCCTTGGGCTCCGAACCGAACAGCAGATGGCGGTCGCCGCCCGCCCAGTACAGCGGTTTCACACCGAGCCGGTCGCGCACCAGCAGCAGCTCCCGCCGGGGCACGTCCCAGACGGCGTACGCGAACATCCCGTTCAGCCGGGGCACCGCGGCCTCGCCCCACTGGAGGTGGGCCCGCAGCACCACCTCGGTGTCCGAGCAGGTGCGGAAGCGGTGCCCCAACGAGGTCAGTTCGGCGCGCAGTTCGCGGAAGTTGTAGACCTCGCCGCTGTAGGTGATGACGGCCAGCACCCGGCCGTCGCCGTCGCGCGCCTCCATCGGCTGCGCGCCGCCCTCGACGTCGATGACGGCGAGTCTGCGGTGGCCGAACGCGGCGTGCTCGGAGAGCCACACGTCACCCGCGTCGGGTCCGCGCGGCACCATGGTGTCGGTCATGGCCCGCACGACCTCGCCCTCGGTCCGCAGATCGCGGTCCCGGTCGACCCAGCCGGCTATGCCGCACATTGCGCCTCCCAGATGCAACCGGGGCCGTCGGGGCCCTCGGTGAGTTCATGACGTGGTGCGTAGCCCTTGGCGGCGATGTTGGCGCCGGTGGCGTGCACGCAGTACTCGCAGGGCGAGGCGAGCGTGATGCGCACGCCACGGGCGCGCGCCTGCTCGCGGTAGTCCCAGATGGCACAGTGCGAGATCTCCAGCACGGCGCGTTCGGCGCCGTCCTCGACGACGCGGTAGCGCGATCCGTACGACTCGGCCTGGCGGGCCACCCGGAGGACCGGGTCCAGCGCGCCGCGGCCGTGACCGGGCTCGACGTAGCGGTGGACCTCGGCACCGGCCCGTGCCCAGGCGGCGAGTTCGCCGTGCCCGTAGCGGGACACCAGGAACCGTTCCATGAGGGCCTGGGCGCGGAAGAAGACGCGCTGCCAGTCCTCGGCGAGGTCCGCCCCGGTGCGGGCACCGGAATCCGGACCGGCGTCGGTGCCCCGGCCCGGCAGATCGGCGAAGACCTCCGAACGCACCGCGATCCAGCCGTCGATGTCCTGGCCGCCGCGGGTCTCGGTGAGGTACCGCGTCAGGCCGGCCTCGGCCTCGAAGAGGCGCTGCCGCCACAGTGCGGCGCGCTCCGACGGGCTCATGTCGGTGGAGTACTTCTGCTTCATCAGCAGCTCTTTCGACCGGAGAAGAAGATTTCAGGAAGAATGAATTCGAAATTCCTGACGCAGAATAGGAATGAGAGTTCGATGCCGTCAATGTCAATTCTTGAGGCGGTGCACCGGTCATCCTGTGACCGTGAATAACAGCATCCGCAATGAATTCCCGAACGGACCGGCCGCGATTAGCCTGGCCCGATGGCGCTGTTCGAGGGATTCGATTCGCTGACCGTCACCGGGGCCGACGGCGGCCCCGTGCACGTCCGCAGAGGGGGCGAGGGCCCGCCGCTGCTCCTGCTGCACGGATTTCCGCAGACGCACGCGATGTGGCACGCGGTCGCACCGCTGCTCGCCACGGAGTTCACCGTCGTGGCCACGGACCTGCGGGGGTACGGGGAGAGCCGGCGGCACGTCCGGACCGGCGACGCCCCGCCCCCGTACGACAAACGCGCCCTGGCCGGCGACCTGGTGCGGGTGATGGACGCGCTGGGCTTCGGCCGCTTCGCCGTGGCGGGCCACGACCGGGGCGCCCGGTGCGCCTACCGGCTGGCCCTGGACCATCCGGCACGCGTCACCCGGCTGGCCGTGCTCGACATCGTGCCCACGGCGGACGCGCTGGACGCCGTGGACGCGCGGGGCGCCCGGCAGCTGTGGCGCTGGTTCCTCATGGCCCAGCCGCACCCGGTCGCGGAACGCCTGATCGCGGGCGACCCCGAGACGTTCCTCTTCGGGGCGCACGCCGGGCTGTTCGCCCCCGAGGCGCTCGCCGCCTACCGGAAGGCCGCCGACGACCCGGCCGTCGTGCACGCGATGTGCGAGGACTACCGGGCGATGTTCGGCCCCGACCTGGAGCACGACCGGGAGGACCGGCGGGCGGGGCGGCGGATCGAGGCCCCGGTGCTCGCCCTGTGGGGCGGACGGTCGCACACCGAACGGCACCACGACGTGCTCGCGGTGTGGCGGCGGTGGGCCGGTGACGTACGGGGGCGGGCGCTGGACTGCGGGCACTTCCTGCCCGAGGAGGCGCCCGCCGAGACCTACGCGGAGCTGCGCTCCTTCTTCGCCGAGACCGAGACCGAGGCCGAGGCCGCGGCCGGGGCCGGATGACCGGAGCCCGCCCGGCACCGCCCGATGCGGACGACCTCCGCACCCGTGTCACGGCCCTCCCGCACCAGCCGGGACACCAGCTCGCGGTCGCCGGGACCGACCGGGGCCTGCACCACGATCAGCGCCTCCGGGTCGTCCACCGGCCGGAACGCCGAGAACTGCAGGTCGAGCCCGCCGTGCCGGGGCAGCAGCATCGAGACCCGGCGGGCCGTCAGATCACCGACGCCCTGGCACTCCCACCACTGCGCCAGCTCCGGGAAGTCCGCGCGCAGGATCGCGTAGATCTCCCGGGTGCGGGGGTCGCTCGTGGCGAGCCGCGCCGTCTGGCCCCGGAAGTGCGCGAGCACGGCACGGGCCAGCGGCTCCCAGTCCAGCAGTGTCGAACGGAACGCGGGGCTGCCCGCCACGCACCACATGAGATTGCGGCGCCCGGCCGGGATGCCGGCCGGGTCGGACCACACGGCGGCGTACGCCTCGTTCCACGCGGTGATGTCGAAACGCGAGTCCAGCAGCACCGCCGGACTGTTCTCCCAGGTGTCCAGCAGGCCCTGCAGACGGGCCGCCACCTCGTCGTGCCCCGCCCCGTCCACCGCGGGCGGCAGCAGCCCGGACAGGGCCAGGACGTGGCGGTACGACACGGCGTCGAGCCCCAGCGTCCGCGCCACCGCCTCCAGCACCTTCCGGGAGGGGATCACCCGGCCCTGCTCCAGCCAGGTGTACCAGGCGAGCCCGACGCCCGACAGCGCCGCGACCTCCTCGCGGCGCAGCCCGGGAGTCCGGCGCCGGCCGGTGTCGGGCAGCCCGACGTCCTGCGGGGAGCGTCTTTCGCGATGGGCGCGCAGGAACGCCCCGAGCTCCTTGGAATTGGCGAATCTGCTGCTCTCGCCGATTTCTTCCTCGGTTTTCCTGGATGTGTGTGCGGACTTCTGCACGGAGAATTCCCTTCCGGATCGACGGATGAAGGCGGATGATCACCGGGAGTGCTGCGGAACACCCCTACATCGTCTGCACCGTCCGTACCCACCGGAATTCTTCGACCCGTCGCCCGGCTTCATGCCGCCCCCCGATCCTCCGCGATCCTGCGGGTTTCACGGGTCAGCTTAACCAAGTTCCGGCCACCGCTGTCCGATTTCTCGTCAGTTGTCCTTCAGGCGAGATGTTCCGTTAAGAAATCCGCAACAGAGTCGGCGGCCGCCACCGCCTTCGGCAGCCGGTCCACGAACAGCTGCCAGCAGTGCGTCGCCCCCTCCCACAACTCCACCCGGCAGCGACCGCCCGCGGCCGTCATCCGTGCGCCGAACCGCCGCGCGTCGTCCACCAGCACCTCCTCCCGGGCCGCCTGGAGCAGCACGGGCGGCAGGGCGGCCAGCGCCGCCCCGTCGGCGAACAGCGGCGACGCGGCGGGGCCGCGGGCGTCGGCCCCCGCGAGATAGAGGGCGGCGGAACGGCGCAGCGAGGGCCGGTCGAGCACCGGATCGCTGTCCGCGCACCGCTCGAACGCCCCCGATTCCAGGGTGAGATCGAGCCACGGGGACAGTCCCACCGCGGCGGCGGGCATCGGCAGTCCGGCCCGCTGCGCCTCCAGGAGCACGGCGAGCGCCAGCCCCCCGCCGGCCGACTCGCCCACCAGGGCGATCCGATCGGCGGGAACGCCGTCCCGCAGCAGGTCCGTGTACGCGCCGAGACCGTCCTCGACGGCCGCCGGGAACGGATGCCGGGGCGCCAACCGGTAGGCGGGCACGAACACTTCGGCACCTGTGCGGCGTGCGAGATGCGTGGCGAGCGGGCGGCTCGGCCCGGGGGAACCGGACCGGTAGCCGCCCCCGTGCAGTTGCAGCACCACGCGGCGGTCGTCCCCTTCGGCGGCCCCGACGCGCAACACCGGCCGCCCGCCCAGGAGCTGATCCATCGTCATGCCCGCAGTTCCGCGAGCAGTCCGGGCAGTGCGGCGGGGTCCCCGTACAGCTCTGGCGTCGGCGCGACGTACAGCAGCAGGGTCGTCACCCCCGGGTGCAGGAAGCCGCGGATCCGCTCGCGCAGCGCGGCCGGTTCGCCGTGCAGCCACAGGGCGTCGACGAGTCGGTCCGGCAGTGCGGCGGACGCCCCGTACCGGTCGCCCGCGAGATGGGCCTCGTGCGAGGCCTTGAGCAGGTCCCCGCGTCCGAGCCACTCGTGGAACGCGTGGTAGGGCTTCTGGTTGAGGATCCAGCCGAGGAAGCCGCGCCCCGCGTTCCTCGCGTACGTCGTGTCGCGCGTCGGGCAGACGAAGAGCTTCACCACCGTCTCCTTGGGCGGCGGCGGGGTGCCGTCCGAGCCGTCCACACCCCCCTGCGCCCGCCCGGCCGCGATCACCCGGGGCACGTCCTCGGCGGTGAGGAGGTTGACGACCGCGCCGTCCCCGTCCCCGTACGCCACCCCGAGCATCCGCGGCCGCAACGCGCCGACCAGCACCTTCGGTGGCCTGGCCGGGGTGAAGCCGAGGCTGAAACCGGGCGCCGAGAGCGTTTCGTACGCGTCGCCCACCGGCTCCCCGTGCAGGGCCCGCCTCAGAAACCGGACGGTGTCCCTGACCCGGGCGAGCGGCCGGTCGTGCGTCATCCCGTTGAGCGCCGTCGTATGGGCGGGCACGGACGCGCCGACACCCAACAGGACCTCGCTCTCGGTGAGTTGGGAGAGCGTCGCCGCGGTCTGCGCGAGGATGCCGGGGCCGCGGGTGAAGACCGGCACCACTCCCGTGCCGAGCCGGAGCGCCGGCTGCCAGGCCGCCGCGGCGGCGAGCGGGGTGAAGGCGTCGATGCCTCCGCCCTCCCCGGTCCACACATCGGTGAACCCCAGGTCGGGAAGCGCCTCGACGGTGCGCCGGTGATCGGCCAGGGCACGGGTGGGCAGGGGCAGGTTGACGCCCCAGCGGACATCGTTCATGGAAGTACGGACTCCTGTTCGTCGCGGAGGTCGGACCGTCGGGCGCCGCCCCGGCCGGGGCCGGACTCCGTGGGATCGGGTACTCGGGGGCCGGGCACCGGCCGGGGCTCCGGCGTCCGGCCGCGCAGCCGCCGCAGCGGCCGTTCGACCAGGTAGTGGCTGAGCGCGGCGCATCCGACGGACAGCACCACGGCGACCGGGAACAGCACCACGAAGTCCGCCGACCCGGCCCGCTCGCCGGTGATCCGGAGCCAGCCCTCCACCACGACCATGTGCCACAGGAACAGCCCGTACGAGATCTGCCCGAGCCAGGCGGGCACCGGATGGGCCAGCAGCCGGGCGGGCGTCCCCGGACCGGGCCGGGCGGGTCCCAGGGCCAGCGGCGCCACCAGCGCCACCGCGATCACCAGGTAGAGCAGGTGTTCCAGCAGCGCCTCGGCCACCGTCGGATAGCGCAGCGTCGACCCGGTGAGCGGCGTCGACACCAGGACGTACGCCCCGAGGGCCACGCCCCAGCACAGCCACGGCCGGCGGACGGGAGCGGGCGGCTCGACGGTCCGGGAGGCGATCACCGCCAGCGCCATGCCCGCCGCGAAGTACCCGGCGTACTCGGGCAGCCACAGCTGGGCCGGCGGATAGGGCCCGGCGGACGGCACATGGGTGAGCACCACCGACAGCAGGGTCACCGCCTCCACCGCACCGAGGACACCCAGCACCGCGCCCGCCCCGCCCCGGCGCAGCAACGGATGGAGCGCCGCGGCCAGCAGGGGGAGCACGGCGTAGAACGACACCTCGGTCGCCAGGCTCCAGGTCTGCGGTATCCCGGCCGGGATCGGGTCGGAGCCGTAGACGTGGAGCAACAGGAACGTCCGCAGCGCCGGCCAGGCCGCCCCGAGCGTGTCACGGCCGAACCACACGAGCGAGACCAGCGCCACCAGCCAGTAGGCGGGCAGGATGCGCACCGCCCGGTGGCGGAGATAACGGCCGGTGGAGGGACGCGGTCCGCCGTCGCGTGCGGCGTCCGCGAACGGGCGGTAGAGCAGCAGCCCGGACAGCACGAAGAAGATCGGCACCCCCACGGTGAAGCGGGAGACGACCGGACCGAGCGGCCCGGCCTCGCCGATGCCGAGCCAGCTGGACGCGACCTGGCCGGTGTAGATCCCCACATGCAGGGCGATCACCAGCAGCGCGGCCACGGCGCGCAGACCGTCGAGCGGCAGCGCCCGGCGGCGCCCGGTGTCAGGCACGCCCATCGGTCACCGCCCCCTTCCGGGCGGAAGCCCCCTCGGCGGAGCCCTCGCGCCCGGACCCGGCACGCGAGGCCCCCTCGGGCGCGGCCCCCTGCGGCGTCACGGACTCCCCGGCCCCCGGCGCCGCAGGACCTTCCGGCGCCGCGGACTCCTCCCGTGCCGCGGATTCCCCGGACTCCGGCGCCCCGGCCGGGCGGAGCCGGCCCACCAGCGGCAGCGCGGCCAGCCCGGCCAGCACCGCGAGACCACCGCCGACCACCGCGGTACCGGTGTCCGCGTGAGCGAAGGCGCCCGCGGCCGCGACACCGACCGCCGTGCCCGCGTACAGCGTCGCGCTGTTCCAGGAACTGGACGTCGCCCCCAGATCCGGCCGCGACGACACCAGCAGCGTCTGCACGAGCGTCCCGAAGGCGCCGCTCGCGAAGAACCACACCAGCACCGCCGCGTACGCCAGGAGCGAGGTCGCCCCGAGCGCGGCCAGCACCGCGGCCCCGCCCAGCAGCAGGCACCACACCGGAATCCACACCGCGTCGCCGGAGCCGCGCTCCCGCGCCCGGTCCCCGATCCGGCCCGCGGCCAGCGAACCCAGCGCGCTGCCGGCCCCGACCAGGATGCCCAGCAGCCCCAACTCGTTGACGGAGAGCCCGAACCGGTCGTGGAGCGCCGAACCGAGGAAGGTGTACGCCCCGAGGTTCGCGGCCTGCAGCAGGAAGACGACGATCAGGGTGTGCCGCAGCACGCCGTCGCGCCAGACGGAGAACACCGCGGTGAACCGCAGCGGAGCCGCCCCGCCCGCCTCGTCCTCCGGCCGGTTCCCGATCTGGGCGAGCAGCAGGGGGGCCGAGGCCGCGGTCAGCGCGGTGAGCGCCCAGAACGAGGCCCGCCAGCCGCCCCATCCGGCCAGGAAACTGCCCGCCGGGACGCCCAGCACCTGCCCGGCGGAGAAGAGCGCCATGCCGAGCCCGACGGCCCGGCCGCGCACCGGGGCCGGGGCCGTCTCCGCGATGTGGGCCCAGATCGACGGCCCGGCCAGCGCCGCGCCCAGGGCACCCACCACCCGGGCGACGACGAGTACCGTCAGGTTCCCGGCGACCGCCGCGAGCGCGTTGCCCAGCAGGAACAGCAGCGTGCCCGCGAGGATGGTGGGGCGCCGGCCGAAGCGGTCGGACACCGCCCCGAGGAACGGCGCGGTCAGGGCGTACACCAGGGTGTACGCGGTGACGGTGCTCGCCGCGGCGGCCACGGAGACCCCGACCGAATCGGCGATGGTCGGCAGCAGCGGCGAGACCAGGAACGTCTCGGTGCCGATCAGGAACAGCAGCAGATACACGCCCGTGTACGCCGCCCACGGCACCCGGGCGGGTGGTGACTGCGCGGGCGGTGCCGCCTCGGCGGCGGACGGTGTGGTCTCGGGCACGGCATTCCTCTCGCCGGACGGCGTCTGACGAGGCGATCGTTCCGGTACGGGCGCGGGGCAACCAGATCCCGAATCATGCTGGTACTGGCACACACAGGCTGCGGCGCAGCGCGGCCAGGAAGCGCCCGGCGAGGACCGGATGGCCGGCCGGCCCCGGATGCAGCCGGTCCAGCCCCTCCGGTTCCAGCAGCAGCCCGGCCTCGCGCGGGCCGAAGACGTCGAGCCCGTCGATGTGGTGGAGGGCGGTGTCGCCGTGCTGCCGGAGGAGCTCCACGGCCTGCCGGACCCGGATGCGGCAGTCCTGGACGGTCAGCCCGGAAGGCCCGGGGACCGTCTCGCGGTCCGGTGCGATGATCGTCGACATCAGCGCGAAGGGCGTCGTCGGATGCCGTTCGCGGACCGTGGCCACGAAACCGATCAGGGCGGAGGTGAAGGCGTCCGGGCTGTGGCTCCCGAGCGCCTGGACGTTGATGCCGACGCACGCCGTGAGCAGCTCGGCCGGCAGGTCGCGCATGAGCCGGGCCGACATCGGCTGGAGGCAGCACGCCGCGCCCAGCGCGATGGACGTCAGATCGAGCCCGGCCCGTCGGGCGACGAGCGCCGGCCAGGCCCTGGCGGGCGAACGGGCGCCCCTGCCCTGCGATATGGAGCTGCCGTAGTGCACCCAGCGCGGGCCCCCGCGCTCGTCGCGCTCGACGGCCGCCGTCCGGTCGACGACCAGGGCGCGCAGCCGGAACTGGTGGTACGGGGGGAGCCAGAGCTCGACGGTGCCCATCCGTTCCGGCAGCCCGGACACCAGGAACCCGGCGTCCTCGCCGTCGCACCTGAGCTCGACGGTGGTGAAGATCCGGCCGTCCCGCACCACGTCCAGCCGGGGCCGTTCCCGGGGGCCGTTGAGCCGGGGCGCGGGGTCGGCCAGATAGCGGCAGCCGATCTCCCGGCTGTCGGTCCGCAGGGTGACGCGCACCCCGGCGGGCATGGCGGCCCGCCCGATCCCGCCCTCCGGCAGATGGAGCCGCGCCTCCTCGTACGGCACCCGCCAGGGCGCGACCCAGCCCGGTCCGTGCTGCAACGACACCGCACCGCGAAAGCGCAGTACGGGATCGTCCCCGGCCACGACACGTTTCGCCGACAATTCCCGCCACCTCCCGAGTCGCCCGCCATCCTCGGCGTGCGGGGGCGACCGCAACCAGTCGTTGCGGATGCTGTGACCAGGACTCACCGGCAGGAATCGTGCGGGGCGGACGCGCCGGGACCGGGGACCGCCTCGGCCCCCGGTCCGGGCACGCGGGTCAGACCGGTGGCCGGAGGTCGCCGGTGGTGACCCGGACGTGGTCGACGACGAGCTGTTGCGGGAAGGAGGTGCTGCCGTCGGGGTCGCCCGGCCAGTAGCCGCCGACCGCGAGGTTGAGGATCAGGAAGAAGGGCTTGTCGAACACCCAGGCGTTGCCCTGGAGATCGGCGGGCGTACGGCGCTGGTAGACGTTGCCGTCCACCGACCAGGTCACCGAACCGGGCGCCCAGTCCACCGCGAAGGTGTGGAAGTCGTCGGCGAACGCCTGGCCGCCGGGCAGGGTGTACGCGGCGCCGATCCCGCCGGAGCCGGAGTAGCCGGGACCGTGCAACGTGCCGTGCACGGTGGACGGTTCGAAGCCGACGTTCTCCATGACGTCGATCTCGCCCGAGTTCGGCCAGCCGACCTGCCCGATGTCGTCGCCCAGCATCCAGAACGCGGGCCACATGCCCTGGCCGCGCGGCACCTTCATCCTCGCCTCGACGTGCCCGTACGTCTGGGTGAACCGGCCGGCCGTGTTCAGCCGCGCCGAGGTGTACTCGCACGTCCCGTACCAGCACTGGTGGTTGCCGGGGTTCTCCCGGCGCGCGGTGATGACCAGGTGGCCCTGGCCGTCGAGTGCAGCGTTGCTGTTCCCGGCCGTGTAGTACTGCCGTTCGTGGTTGTTGACGTTGTCGCCGGTCTCGATCTGCCACCTGCCGCCGTCGACGGCGGAGCCCGCGGGGCCGTCGAACTCGTCGGCGAACGTCGTCGCCGCGGCTCCGGCCGGTGGCCGGGGCAGTGGCGTCCCCGACGCGAGACCGGCGGACGCCGGGATCAGGGCGAGCACGGAGAGCGCGGCCACCAGGAGGCGGCGGGCGCGGTGGGGGGAGTGCGAGGGAGAGGTCATGGGGGTCCTTCCCGTGCGGAACACATGATTGTCATGCGTATGACAATCATGTGTCGTGGGGGTGCGGGGGAGAGGTGCCTGGGTCTGCTCTCGATTTAAGAAGTGAACCAAGTGGGTGTCAATACTTTGGTACGGACCACACTTCTTGCATCCATCACCGGGGTCCGGGCGGACCGTTCTCTCGTCGTTCCGCGGCGCGACCGATGAGTTTTCGGCTCCCGGCCGGTCCAAGCTCGTGACACCCAGGAAAGGACACCGTCATGTCGGAGCTTCTCGTCGACTTCATCACTTCCCTCGACGGCTACGCATCGGGAGAGGGATGGCCCGGGTTCTGGGGCCTCGAGGGCCCGGAGTACCTCGCATGGCTCGGCGAGCAGCCCGAGGCCACTTACCTGATGGGGGCTAACACCTACCGCCTGATGTCGGGCTTTGCCGCGGGCGAGGTCCCGGGTGGCCAGGACGAGTTCAGGCCCGAGGAGGAGGCGTCCGTCGACGAGCTCACGCAAGCCTCCAAGGTGGTGTTCTCCTCCTCTCTCCAGGAGCCGCTGACGTGGGCCAACTCCAGGCTCGTCCGCGACGACGCCGTCGAGGCGGTCCGCGCCATGAAGTCGAGCGGCTCGGGGCTCCTCAGCACGATCGGCAGCCTCGGTCTGTGCCGGTCCCTGCTGCGTGCCGGACTCGTCGACCGCTTCCGGGTCGTGATGTTCCCGGTGATCACCGGGGCCACGGGTGAGGAACGCATCTACGACGGCTATCCGGACGTCGCCCTGGAGATGATCGGGCACCGAACCTTCGACGGCCGCATCCAACTGGTCGAGTACGAGCCCCGCGTGCTCGACCACCCGCCGCTCGGCGCCCCTGCGTGACGACGCCCCGTCCGCCGGTCCGGACGGCCGATGGGTCGACTGAAGCGCTCGGTCGCGGCGCACGCGCGGAGGGCGCCCCGACAGGCATCCTGTCGGGGCGCCCTCGCGGATTCGCCCCCGTGGCCGTCTCCCGGCCGGGGTCAGTTCCCCGTGCCGAGGTCGAGGTCACCGGTGAACGCGGCGGCCATCCGCAGGTGACCGGTCGCCTCGGCGCTCCGCCCCTGGCGTTCGAGCGTGCGGCCGAGCATCAGCCGCGCGTAGTGCTCCACCGGGTCCCGCTCCAGGACCGCCCGCAGCTCCGTCTCGGCCTTGCCGAGCCGCGCCGAGTGGTAGTACGTCCGGGCCAGCAGCAGACGCGGCGCGACCTGCTCCGGCACCTCCGCGACGAGCCCCTCCAGGATCCGGGCGGCGGTCATGTACTCCTTCGCCCCGAAGAACATCTGGGCACGGTCCCAGCGCTCGGCGGCCGTACCGAACTCGTAGTAGGTGTCGCTCATCGGATCTCCTCCCTCATGGGCTCGACGGCCTGTCCGCAGCCCTGGTGCCCGTGCCCGCGCACGGTCGCCGGATCATCCCGGGGCGCTCCGCACCCTGCCCCGGACTGCCCGGTTCCCGGTGCGGATGCCCGCTCGGTCATCCCGCAGTCGTCGGAACACCCCCTAGTGGTTGAATATTCCACTAAGTGGTCGGCGTGGGGAGCCGGGGCCCCGGGCCCGCACGGGAATAGGTTGAGCGCCATGAGCAATCTCGATCGCCAGGCCGCACTCTCCGTCTGCGGAGGACGGGGCTTCGTCGTCGCCGAGCCCGTACGTGAGCTCCTCAGCCCCCGCCACGTCCGGCTGGGGGAGTCCACCGAGGTCCGCAGGCTGCTCCCCAACCTGGGCCGCCGGATGGTCGGGGCCTGGGCCTTCGTCGACCACTACGGCCCCGACGACATCGCCGACGAACCCGGGATGCAGGTGCCGCCCCACCCCCACATGGGCCTGCAGACGGTCAGCTGGCTGCACGACGGCGAGGTCCTGCACCGGGACAGCCTCGGCAGCCTCCGGACGATCCGCCCGCGCGAACTCGGCCTGATGACCTCGGGCCGGGCCATCAGCCACTCCGAGGAGAGCCCGAGGCCCCACGCGAGGTTTCTGCACGGGGCCCAGCTCTGGGTGGCGCTCCCCGAGGCCCACCGCCACGTCGAACCCCACTTCCAGCACCACACCGACCTGCCGACCGTCACCGCCCCCGGCCTCACCGTCACACTGATCCTGGGCGAACTCGACGGGGCCGCCTCGCCCGGCACCGTCTACACCCCGATCGTCGGCGCCGACATGGCCCTGACCGCCGGAGCCGGGGCGCGGCTGCCGATCGACCCGGACTTCGAGTACGCGGTGCTCTCGATGTCCGGCCGGGCGGAGGTCGACGGCGTGCCGGTACTGCCCGGCTCCATGCTCTACCTCGGCTGCGGCCGCACCGAACTTCCCCTGCGCGCGGACACCGACGCGGGTCTCATGCTCCTGGGCGGCGAGCCCTTCGAGGAGGAGATCGTCATGTGGTGGAACTTCATCGGCCGGTCCCAGGAGGACATCGCGCAGGCTCGTGCGGACTGGGCGACGGGGGACCGGTTCGGCGCCGTTCACGGGTACGACGGTCCCCCGCTGCCTGCCCCCGAACTGCCCGCGACCCCCCTGAAGCCGCGGGGACGAGTGCGCTGATCCGCGCATTTGGTCTCGGGGGCGCAGCAGGCGGCAGAGGGACGGCGAGAGCGGCACGGGGCCGAAGGGGATGCGGCCCCTGCTGCTGCTGCTGCTGACGGCGGCGGTGAAGCACCTGCGCGTGGACGGCTCCGACGTCCGCGATGAGGACGTGGCCCGCCTCTCGCCGTTCGTGGTGAGCGGATCTCATCCGCCGGGCCTGCCCGTGACCGCTCCCGACGCGGCGGCCACGATCAGGTCGGCACGGTGACGATTGCGTCGGCGGCTGCGGCGCGGTGTCGGGAATGGCCCGGATCACGGCGGCGTCGGAACGGCGGTCAGTCCGCCGGCACCACCGGTGCAGGAACAACCGGTGATGCCGGACCGTGCTCGAGATCCGTTGGCCGGGCGTCAGTAAGGGCTCCGGCCGGCAGGCCACTGGTAGCCCTCCGGCAGCTCGGTTCCGTTGCTGTCGATGACCGTGTAGTCGACGATCACCTTCGCGGGATCGCCGCTTTCGAAGATCCAGACGACCAGACGGTGCTTGACCGCAACCACCGTGAACTGGGGATCCGACACCTCATCAGCCGGCACAACGGTGAACTCGTCACCGGGTTTCAACCAGAAGACGTCACAGTACGGTTCGATGAAGAGGCAGAGGAAGTCCTCGCCGCCATTCTGCACGGGGAGCCTGTTCACTGACGCCGTCCCGGTGGCCGCTGCGGTAGAGGAACACCAGGATGGCGACCGGCAACCAAGCCCCCAGGGCCGACGGGTACCCACGGAGTGAAGAGCCTCATGGTGTGACACGTGTGAGCGGCCTTCGTGGTGACCGTCGAGCCGGGTGCACCTCGTACGGGCCGGCGGTGGGCGGTGAGCCATGAGAAGGTGCGCTCGACCGCCCACTTCCGGTGTACGCGCCAAGTGCTCAGGTGTGTACGGGTGAACGTGCCCACTCGGACGGCAGGGGCGAACCCCGGGCTCCCCGCCTGCGGTCGTGGACGTCGGCGTCGCGTCACGATCGGGAGCCGGCTTCCACAGGAAAGAGGGCGTCGAGCCGCGGTGTCCCGATCCGCACCGTCGCTTCTGCGGTGCGGACCTCTTCCTCGGGCTTCGCCCATGTCTCCTGGACGGTATCCAGGGCCTCGTGGAACGCCTCCAGGCAGTCGTTCCCCCGGCCCGTCAGCTCGTCGAACACCTCCTGGGCCACGTAGTCGAGCTCCTCCCATTCCGGCCACTCATCGTCACACCACTCGCGCGGATGCCGTCCCGCCAGGGCCCGCACCTCGGCGACGTCGGCGAGGACATCCGGATCGGCAAGCACCGCCCTGTACGTCCCTCGCCCCTGGGCCACCAGCCAGAGCGCGAAGTAGTCGAAGCCGTCGTCGGAGCACAAACCACTCTCGATCCGGCGCACCGCCCGCCACAGTGCGTCCGTGGCGACTACCTCGCACGCGGCCTCCAGACATGCCTGGAACTCCACTGATTCCGCGGCCGGCCGGCATCGCAACTTCCCGCGCAGCCACTCCAGCCGTTCGTGCCGGTCACCGGGGCGACGGCCCAGCTCATCCATGAGCGCCCAGAAGGTCTTCTCGTCCATACCGCCCAGGATCGCAACCACCACTGACACACCCGGGAGCCCGTGCGAGAGCAGCAGCAGCCTGCCGGGCCCGGGAAACGGCCTGTCGCACTCCACGAACTGCGCACGCTCACCCGTACCTGCACGAGCACATTCAGGTGTACGCCGACACCGGGTGCCGACAGGGACCGCATCGGCCGTGCGCACGGACGGTGATGCCGTCCAGCCCGGCACGGGCCTCGGCAAGCGCTTCGAACATCGGGGAGACCTGGGCGGGGGCGCTGTCGCGCACCTCGGCCCCGATCTCCTCGGGACCGTGGGGAAGCCGCGTCCCGGCCGGCTGGTCGCGGAAGACATCGGAGAGCGAATCCAACTCGGTCCCGGACAGGCCGAGTTCCTTCATGGCCGCGACCGCGGGATCGGTCCCGGCCCCGACCCGTATCCCGCCCAGATGCATCTCGTGACCGGCGTACACCCGGGAATGCGTGTTGAGCACGCCCCGGAGCGGCGTCGACCCCGACCGCACGGTCGAGATGACGAGGACCGGTGATTTCACGAGTCCGTCCACGATGAACTCCTTGGCGACCAGGTCGGGTGAGCAGGGCTGCGCGGGGACGTTACGGGGGAGGGAGGGCCCACCGCTGGACCCGGCCTGTACCCGGAACTGCCTCTTCCGTCACGGGGCGTCCCCCGGAACGCGCCCGGAGGTTCGCATGGCGGAAACAGCGTGACCGGAATGAGTCGTCACAAGATGCGACGCACTGTCGTTCACTGCTCGGAAGCGGTGCGACGGACGAGAGGTGCCCACGGTGCGGCGACTCCTGCGATACCTGCTGCTCGTGGCGGGGGCCGGACCGGCGGTTCTCGTCATGGCGGCCGTGCACGATGCCGCAGCCCTGCCGTTCGCCGCCGCCGTGTACGCCGATGTCGTCGTCGGCCTGGGCTGGCTCGTCGCTGCGGTCCTGCTCCTCCGCCGCCGCGACACCGCGGGCGCGCCCGCTGGCGACGCCTCCGGACCCCGCCACCACCGGGCCGTGCGCTGCTCCACCGACGGCGAACCCCTCGCCCGCTCCCACCGGGGCACCCGGCACCGCCACTGATCCGGCCAAACTCCCTGCACACCCGGCTCCGGTCTCCGGCGCTCTGCGAGCATGACCGGCGACGACCCCTGCCGAGGAGCCCCGTGTGACCAAGGTGACCACGTTTCACATCAGTTCGGCCGTCATGACGCATCCCGTGCGCCTCGCCCAGGCCCAGGACCTCGCCGCCCGGTTGCGGCTCGACGGCCTCGCCCTCGACCCCGATCCGCAAGGGCCGCCCTCCGCACTGCGCACCGCCCTGGTCGCCTGGGCGGCCGCAGCCCCCGGGGCCAGTCACCACCTCGTCGTCCAGGACGACGTCGACGCCCCCGCCGAACTCCTGGAGATCGTCGCCGACGCCGCCACCCGGTTCCCCGACGAGGCGCTGGTCTTCTACACCAACTGGCACGCCCGCAACGGCGCCGCCGCCCGGCTCGCCGCCCTCGCCGGTGCCGGCTGGGTGCGGGCCGTGCCCGACGAGTTCACGCCGTCCCTGGGCGTCTGCCTGCCGGCCGACACCGCCGCAGCCTTCCGCGAGTACGCCCGCGACAGCGCCGAACGCCACGACGACGAACTGTTCTCCGTCTTCTTCCGCGGCCGGGGCCGGATGGGCCTGCTCGCCGTGCCGAACATCGTCGAGCACATCGGCACGAGCAGCATCAACGGCCACGCGGCCCAGGGCATCCGCCTCGCCGCCTGCCCCACCTCCGCCGCCGACGCCGCCCCCCTGCTGGCCCGGGGCCGCGTCCTGGAGGAGCCGGGCTGGATCCCGTACATGCGGTACGGCGAGGGCTACATCCGGCTCGTCGGGCAGGAAAACGGCGCCGACGGCGGGCGCGGACACCACCGCTGGCGCGACGCCCTGCCCGAGACCGGCCTCACGCAGGACGTGATCGATGCCGCGCGGGCCGCGCACCTGCCCGAGGACCTCGCGGCGGAGGTGGCCCGCACCTTCGGCGGAGAGTTCGCACAGGAGCTGTGGATCCACTGCCTGCTGCTCGGCCGGCAGGCGGCCCGGGCGGCCCGCGGGCTGGGACCGCTGCCGGACGGCGTGCCCGCGGACGCGCTCGACCGGCTGCGGAACTCCGCCGTCGCCACCGCGGGCCCCGCCGGACTCCCGCCCGAACGCCGCCCCGAGGCGGGTGCGGACGAGGTCCGTGCGATGACCGCGTTCGCGTGGACCGCCGTCCGCGCGGGGGAGGGGCTCGGCTGAGGGACGCGCCGGACGACTCGTGGGCCGGGCCCGGCGCCGAGTGCCGGGTCCGGCTAAGAGGCCCGGCCGTCCCCGGCCCGGTGCGTGATCCACACCCCCGGCTCCCAGTACGCGGCCAGGTCCCGCGCCCGGTCGACCCGGAGCGTCGCGAGACCGCCGGGGAAGACGTACTCCCCGTCCTCCGGGAAGGCGAGCCCCGTCCAGCTCTCCCACTCGGCGACCGTCCCCGTGATCCGCGAGGAACGCGCGGACGCCGCCGCGAGGGTGCCGCCCGCACCCACCTGGGTCCGGATCCACGGGTCGAACGGGGCGCCGTCGTCCCGGGTCCATGCCGCGTACCGTTCGATCGGCACCAGCGGATACCGCTCCTTCCAGGTGGGACGCACCGGCACCAGGACCGTCGCGAGCCCGGCGCGCCGCGCCGTGTCCGCCATCGCGTCGAGCAGCACCTTGGACAGCCCCCGGCCCTGATGGTCCTCGGCCACCTCGATGCCCAGCGCGCACAGCGCGTCCGGGGCGCGCCCGGCGTCGCGGTCCGCGAAGGCCCGCGCGATCGAGTCGTCCAGCCCCGGGCCGAGGTCCGCCGCGGTGCCGTCCCAGGTACGGGGCAGCGAGCGGCCGGCACCGGCGATCACGTCGTGCTCGTCGTCGTACAGGAGGAACTGGAACTCCGGGAAGTCGTCGAACAACCGGTTCCAGTAGTCCCCGTTGATGTCCCCGTGCAGGTTGTACTCGGGCACCACACCGGCGAACCGCTCGGGGATGCGGTCCCACAGCTCGGGCCGCTCCGAATGACGTACCAGGACCAGGCTCACGGGGCCTCCCGGCCGGACGGGACCTCGACGTCCCAGACGACGACGATCGGGAGGCCGTCCCAGGCGGCGTGGGCCGCGTCCGCGATGAACTCCTCGTAACCACCGGGCGCCAGACGCCCGTTGAACAACGGCTCGTGGCAGCCGCGCACCCGCAGCCCCGCCCGGCCGAACGCCTCCAGGTAACGGCTCGGCAGATGGACGTGGTTGCGGACGAAGGCGAGTTCCTCGGCGCCGTGCACGAAGAGGCACTGGCCCTGGAGCGCGATCACGAACGGGTGCAGGTCCGTGACCACGATCCGGCCGCCCGGCCGCACCACCCGGGCCAGCTCCGCCACGCCGGGAACGAGATCCGGAAGATGCGTCATGGCCAGCGAACAGACGGCGAGATCCACGGAGTCGTCGTCGAGCGGCAGCCGGTCCAGGTGCCCCGCGCGGAACTCGGCCTCCGGGGTGTGCTCGCGGGCCTTCGCGATCATCTGCGGCGACTGGTCGACGCCGATGACCCGGTGCCCGCGAGCGGCCAGCGCCCGGGTCTGCCGGCCGGTGCCGCAGGCGGCGTCGAGCGCCACCCCCGGTTCGAGACCGTCGAGGATCGCGTGGACGACCGGCTCCTCCACCTCGATGTACGAGCTGGGCAGCGAGTCGTACACCGCCGACCAGGACGCGTAGCCCGCGGCCGGGTCGAGCTCGCTGACCAGGGCCCCGCCGTCCGGAAGCTTCTCCTCGTCGAGGGCGAAGCGGCGGATGTCGGCCACCCTTTCCCGGAGGAACGCCTCGTCACCGTCCACGGCGTGGCGCAGCAGCGCGAGCCCCTCGATCCCCAGCACCAGTTCCCGTACACGGAATTCACCGCGGAATTCATCGCTCATGCGAGCCCCTCACCGATCGACGGACGGCCGTGCCCTTTTCCGGACTCCGCCCTACCCAACAGTCGTGGCGGAAAGTCCCGGCCCACCCGCCGTGTCCGAAAACAGGGTATCGAATGGCCGGTTGATGGTGCCGTTGTCGTCGGTGCGGCGGCTGCCTAGCATGAGCGGCATGATTGAGGGATATCTCGGACGTGAAAGTGTCACCGTCGGCGGGGAAGTGACGTTCCATCTCTCCACCGACGCCCCCCGGTTCCGGCTCCGTTTCTACCGGCTCGGCGAGGAACTCATACCCGTCGGGGAATCCGGTGAGTATCCGGGCGGCCTGCACACCCCGCCCGGTCACCCCGACGAATTACCCGGACGCGCGTCGCCCGCCGACGACTGGAACTGGCCGCCGCTCACCCTGCCCGTACCGGGGGACTGGGAGCCGGGAATCCATCTGGTCGAATTCGTCGAATGCGGCCCGGACCGCCCCGACGACCCCCCGCTCCTCGACGCGGAGCACATCGAGGGGCACGCCCGGGAGTTCTTCGTCGTGCGCCCCCGCGTCCCCGGCAGCCGCTCCCGCATCCTCTACAAGAAGTCCACCTTCACCCGGCACGCCTACAACCGCTCCGACCGGCCCGGTCTGGAACGCGCCGTCAGCCTCTACGACCACCCCGTCCACCGGGCCGGGGACGGCGACGAACCACGAGGTCACAAGGTCAGCCTCCACCGCCCCGGGGGCGTGATCGACCTCGCCTACTGGGACGCGCCCTTCATCGCCTGGCTGGAACGCCACGGCTACCCCGTCGAGTACTGCACCGACCTCGACCTGCACGAGGACCCTGGCCTGCTCGCCCCCTACGACCTGCTCCTCAGCGTCGGCCACGACGAGTACTGGAGCGCCGCGATGCGCACCCACGCGGAGCGGTTCGTGGCCGACGGCGGGAACATCGCTTTTCTCAGCGCCAACACCTGCTGGTGGCGGGTCCACCCGACGGACGGGAACACCGCTTTCGTCTCCGACACCGATCACCACGTCGGCGACGAATACCCCCACCTGCCCGCCACCGACCAGTGGTGGGCACCCGAACCCGACGGAGTCGGAAATCCCGAGAACACGCTCACCGGAGTGAGTTTCCGGAACGGCGGAATGTGGCCCGCCACCGAATGGCCCGGCGACCGCCCCCGCGTCGGATACACCGTGCAGCACGCAGACCACTGGATCTATGAGGGAACCGGATTGCGCGACGGATCCGACGGGGGAACGGCGGACCGGCTGGGGGCAGGCACTCCCCTCATCGGATACGAATGCGACGGTGCCGCGTTCTCCTGCGACGCGGACGGAATCGCCCGCGCCACCGGTGAGGACGGAACGCCGAAATCATTCCTCATTCTCGGAATTCACGTCCTCGAACCGGTGCACGAGGATTTCCATCACTTCAAATGGGGCCACTGGAACGGCCCCGTGCGCGAACCGACCATCAGCAGCCCCCGGGCCGCCACCATGGGCCTGCACACCGCAGGCGGCGGCACCGTCTTCACCGCCGGCACCACCGACTGGCCCGTGGTCTGCGGACACGAGCAGGACCCGGCCGTCGTCCGCGTCACCCGCAACCTCCTCGACCGGCTCCGCCACCGGGGTCCGCGGCCCGGACCAGGTCGCCCAGACCGGTGATCCGCACCACCCCCTCCGGCAGGGGCGGCGCGACACCCTCCACCGCCCGGTCGGGCCGCCACAGGTGCGCCGCCCGCATCCCCGCCGCCAGCGGACCGAGCACGTCGGGCACCCACATGTCCCCGACGAACAGCACCCGGTCCGCCGGCAGCGCGCACCGCTCGACCAGCGTGCGGTAGATCAGCGGATGCGGCTTGCGGGCCCCCGCCCGCGCGGAGCCCACCACCACGTCCACGGCCCCGCCGATCCCCACCGCCTCGACGCAGTCCTCCAGGTTCCAGAACCAGTTGGAGCACACCCCGATCAGCAGGCCCCGCTCCCGCAGCCGCGCGAGCACCCCGGGCACATCCGGATAGAGCTCCAGCCGGACCGCCTTCATCGCCCGGTCGAGCTCGGCGACCAGACCGCCGAGCTCGGCCTCCGGCACGCCGCAGGCCCGCGCCCGGCGCCGCAGCCGGTCGCGTTCCCACGTCACGTACGCCGTCTCGTCGACCGAGTGCGCCGCGTGCTCCTCGCCCTCGCCGGGGCCCACCGACCACTGGTCGCCCCAGAGATCGCCCTGCGCCGCCAGGCCCCGGCGGGCGAAGATGCCGCGATGGTCCGGCGGCAACGGCTCCACCATCCGCACGAGCGTCCCGTAGAAGTCGAGGACGACCGCACGGGTCCCGTCCGTCACCACCACGGGATCCGCCTAGAACCGGCCGTACCGGTGCGGGAAGTAGTCCTCCAGGGTGCCGTCCCGCTCGATGTCGACGGTCGCGCAGTGCAGCCCGCCGCCGAACGGCCCGACCGCCCGGAACGGCACCGGCACGATCTCGAACCCGTACGAGGACAACTGTTCGGCGAGCCGCACCTCCTTCTCCTCCACGCACAGGGTGTTCTCGTCGAGGTTCAGCATGTTCCCGGCGAGCCACGGACTGCAGAAGGACAGCTTCGGCGGGTGGTCCCAGCTGGCCGGCTGCACGGCCTCCACGATCTCCCAGTCGTTGAGCTTGAAGAACTCCATCAGCTCGGCGTCCGCGAGCCGCTCCCCGCAGTGCAGCACCAGGCCGGGCCGCAGCGGCACCCAGGTCGCGTCGATGTGCAGCGGATGGGTGTTGGTCGAGGTCACCGCGTGCACCCGGTGGTCGGGGAAGTGGCGGCGCAGCCACTCGTAGCCGCTCCTGTTGGTGACGAACGACAGCTGAACGAAGAGGTCCTTGCCGAACCGTGCCACGTCCGCCGCGTCGAAGAGCGGCTCCGCCTCGGTGAGCACCAGGTCGTAGTCACGGACCCGGGCCAACTGCTCCTCGGTCGACAGGTCGTTGTACGTGTCCCAGAACCCGGTCTTGTACGAGGCGTCCGTGAGCCGCGGCTTGGGCGCGGCCTCCCAGCGCATCCGGTCGTCGGAGTCGAAGAGGTTCTGCAGCACCGGCCGGTAGCACAGGTACTCGAACCAGCGGCTGCGGTACGACATGGTCGCTTCGAGGACCTCGTTGCCGACCGTGAGCAGCAGGTCCCGGGGCGGCATGCAGCCGAACATCGAGTCGTGCGCCCACTCCGGGGTGGACACCTCCCGGGTGAAGTCGATCGGGGTGGGACGGTCCACACGGATGCCGCGCCGCCGAAGCATCTCCGAGAAGTCGTCGAGCTGCTGATCGGCCTCGGCCACCATGTCCGCGGGCATGGGGCCGTACGTCCCCAACGGGAAGCCGTCGTCGGGATAGTCGCGGCGCACCGCGTGCTCGGGGGCCTGCACCACGGTGCCCTCCGCGCGGCCGACGATCACATGCCTCAGCGGGTCCCACCCGTTCCAGGCGTTGACCCGTACGGGGCGCTCGGAGCCGGCGGGGGCGGAGGCGTCGGACGCGGGGGTGCTCTGCTCGGTCACGTACAAGCCCTTCGATCGGGGTCGTGGAGTGCCGCAGGGGCCCAAACTGCGGGCACCATGCCGTCACCGTCAAGAGCGGACCGGCTACCCACCGTGCCAATCGCGTCAATGTGGCCCGAGTACGACCCCGTCCCTTTCGTCACCCGGCGGCATCGACGCAGCGCAACGGGCGAACGCTGGGCCCTTCGTGGGAAGCACACCGCCGTCTTCCGGCCGAAACTCCGTGTCGTGGCGGAGAGCCGTGATCCGCGGGGTAGTGAGAAGACCGTCACCGAAGCCCGTACGTCTTGACGAATCCCGCACGGAGGAACCCATGACACTGCGTCTGCCCCGCCGATCCGGGATTCTGGGAGCCCTGTTGCTGCTCGCGGTGGCGGGGTGCGGTTCGGGAGACGGGGACGGACGGGCGGACGGCGACCTGACGGTGTGGCTGACCGTGGACGCCCGCGAGAGCTGGCCCGAGATGGTCTCCGCCGCCAACGCCAGGTTCGCGAAGCAGCACCCGGGCGTGAAGGTCGACGTCCAGTACCAGCAGTGGACGACGAAGAACCAGAAGCTCGACGCCGTCCTCGCGGGCCGGAACGTGCCCGACGTCGTCGAGATGGGCAACAGCGAAACCACCAACTACCTCGTCAACGGCGCCTTCGCACCACTGGACCCGAAGAGCTTCGACCGCTCGGACCAGTGGCTGCCCGCCCTCGCCGACGCCTGTCGCCTCGACGGCGAGACCTACTGCGTGCCGTACTACGCGGGAGCGCGCGTCGGCGTCTACCGCACCGACTACTTCAAGGAAACCGGCATCGCCCGCGCCCCGCGCACCTACCCCGAGCTGATCTCCGCCCTCGACCGGCTCAAGAAGAAGTACGGCGCCGAGGACCCCGGCTTCTCGGCCTTCTACATGCCCGGCCGCTACTGGTCCGCGGCCATGGGCTTCGTCAAGGACGCGGGCGGCGAGATGGCGGTGGAGAAGAACGGCCGCTGGCAGGGCGCCCTCTCCTCGCCGAAGTCCGTCGCCGGACTCACCACCTGGAAGAAGCTCCTGGACGACTACTACGTCGGCGACCGGGCGAAGGACAACGGCGACCAGCCGGGCGTCGTCGGACAGGGCAAGGTCGGCGTCTTCTACGGCAACACCTGGGAGGCCCAGGCCGCCGCCGACCCCCGCTCCGGGGGCGACCCGGCGCTCAAGGACAAGTTCGCCACCTTCGCCTTCCCCGGCCCCTCCGGACAGCTGCTCCCGCCGTTCCTCGGCGGCTCCACCCTGGCCGTGCCCGCCAAGTCGCGGAACCAGAAACTGGCCGCCGACTGGATCCGCATCTTCACTGACAGCGAGTCGCAGCAGAAGCTGATCGACGCCAACACCCTCCCGAACAACACCGTGCAACTCGCCGACGTCGCGGCAGGGGGCATAAACGGTCCTGCGGCCCAGGCCGCCGCGCGCGGCTGGGTCACCCCGCTCGCCCCCGGCTGGACCTCGGTGGAGAAGTCCAACGTCCTGCCCGAGATGCTGGAACGTATCGCCACCGGAAAGGCGTCCGTGCGGGACGCCGCACGCGAGGCGGACCGCAGGATCGACGCAGTGATCAATGAGCGCTGATCCGGCCGGCCGAAGGCCACGCCCCCATCTGCCCTACCTGCTGATCGCCCCGGCTCTCCTCGCCCTCGTCGTGGTCCTGGCCTATCCGCTGGTCGACATGGTGACCCTGGCCTTCCAGGACATGACCCGCAAGGAACTGTTCAGCGGCGAGTCACCGCCCTGGGCCGGCCTCGCGCAGTTCCGGACGATCCTCGGCGACGGGTTCTTCTGGACGGTGGTGGCCCGCACGGCCCTGTTCACCGCCGTCTGCGTCACCCTCACCATGCTGCTCGGCCTGCTGATCGCCCTGCTGATGCGGCGGACCTCGCCATGGGTGCGGGCGGTCCTCGCCGGTGTGCTCGTCGCCGTGTGGGCGATGCCGGTGATGGTCGCCGCGGCCATCTTCCGCTGGCTCTTCGACGCGGACTACGGCCTGGTCAACTGGCTCCTCACGACACTGCCCGGCATCGACCTCACCCGCCACAACTGGTTCACCGACCCCTGGCAGGGCTTCGCCGTGATCACCGCGGTCGTCGTCTGGGGCGCGCTGCCGTTCGTCGCCGTCAGCCTGCACGCGGCACTCGCCCAGATCCCGCAGGAACTGGAGGAGTCCGCCCTCATCGACGGCGCCCGCCCGTTCCAGGTCTTCCGGTACGTCACCTTCCCCTCGATCAAACCCCTCTTCGTGATGGTCACCACCCTGATGGCGATCTGGGACTTCGGCGTCTTCAACCAGATCTGGCTGATGCGCGGCGGCCAGCCGGAACGCGAGTACTACCTGCTCGGCGTCTACTCCTTCATCGAGTCGTTCGCCGTCAACCGCTACAGCACCGGAGCCGCGATCGCCCTGGTCACCGTCGTCCTGCTGCTCGCCGGTGCCGTCGTGTACCTGCGGCAGATGCTGAGACTGGGGGAGGCCGAATGAGCCAGGTGCGCAAGGGACGCGGGACGGGGGCCGGACGGCGCTCCCGACGACGGTACGACCTCCTCGGCCTCCTCGTGGCCGCCGTCATAGGCTTCCCCGTCTACTGGATGGTCCTCACCGCGTTCCGGCCCGCGACCGAGATCCTCAGCCTGCCGCCCGAGTTCTGGCCGAGCAGCCCCACCCTCGACAACTTCGCCCGCGCGATGGGCACGGAGACCTTCTGGCCCAACGTCCGCTCCAGCGCCGTCATCGGCCTGGGCACCGTCCTGGTCTCCCTCCTGGTCGGCACCCTCGCCGCGTTCGCCCTGGCCCGCTTCCGCTTCGCCGGCCGCAAGGCGTTCGTCGTGGTCGTCCTCACCGTCCAGATGATCCCGCTCGCCGCCCTCGTCATCCCCGTCTACCTGCTGCTCAACGACGCCGGCCTCACCGACAGCCTCGGCGGCGTGATCCTCGTCTACCTCGTCTTCACCCTGCCGTTCACCGTGTGGATGCTGCGCGGCTTCATCTCCGCGATCCCGGTGGAACTCGAGGAGGCGGCGATGGTCGACGGCTGCGGCCGGCTCGGCGCCTTCGTCCGGGTCGTCCTGCCGCTGCTCGCCCCCGGCCTCGTCGCCACCTCCGTCTTCGCGATGGTGCAGGCGTGGAACGAGTACGTCCTCGTCTACGTCCTGCTGTCCACCCCGGAGAAGCAGACCCTCAGCATCTGGCTGGTCTCCTTCCAGACCAGCTTCGGCACCGACTACGGCGGACTGATGGCGGGCGCCACACTCACCGCCCTGCCCGTCGTCGTCTTCTTCCTGGCCGTCCAGCGCAAGATCGCCGCGGGGCTGGCCACCGGAGCGGTCAAGGGCTGAGCGACGCCCGGCCGGGACCGGTACGACCCGCCGACGACACCCCGTACATCCCGCAGAGGAGAGCCCCGTGACGCACGACCGCCTCGACCTCGTCTCCAAGCTGTACCAGCCCACCGGCTGGCCCCGGATCCTCCGGGCCGCGGCCGGCGAACCCTCCAGCGCCCCGCTCGTCGTGGACCTCGACCCGACCACCTTCTGCGACCTGGCCTGCCCCGAGTGCATCAGCGGAAAGCTCCTCAACCAGGGGCGCTTCACCCCCGAACGGCTCGCCGCCCTCGCCGAGGAACTCGTCGCCATGTCCGTACGGGCGGTGGTCCTCATAGGCGGCGGGGAACCCCTCGCCCACCGGGGCACCCGCAAGGTCTTACGCATCCTCGGCGAAGCGGGCCTGGCCGTCGGGGTCGTCACCAACGGCACGATGATCAGGCAGAACCTTGCCGAGCTCGCCCAGTACGCCACCTGGGTCCGGGTCTCCGTCGACGCCGGCACCGCCGACACGTACGGCCTGTTCCGGCCCGACCGCAAGGGCCGCAGCGTCTTCGACAAGGTCATCGAGAACATGCGGCTGCTCGCCGCCGAGAAGACCGGAGCGCTCGGCTACTCCTTCCTCGTGATGTCACGCCGGGAACCCGGCGGAGAGACCGTCACCAACCACCACGAGGTGCTGCGCGCCGCCGAACTCGCCCACGACATCGGCTGCGACTACTTCGAGACCAAGGCCATGTTCGACGACGACCACCACATCGTGCAGGTACCCGGCGAGATGCTGGAATCCGTCGACCGCCAGCTCGCCGAGGCCGCCCGGCTGGAGAGCGAGAGCTTCCAGCTCGTCAACTCCTCCACCCTCACCTCGCTGCGCGGCCACGTCGGCCCCGTCCAGCCCAAGGAGTACGACCGCTGCCGGGTCGCCGAACTCCGCACCCTCATCACCCCATCCGGGGTGTACGTGTGCTCCTACCACCGGGGCAACCCGCTCGCGCGGATCGGCGACGCCGTCACCGACGACCTCGCCGACATCTGGCAGGACGCGGACCGCCGGGGAATCGTCGACCCGAGCCGGGACTGCCGGTTCCACTGCGCCCGCCACCGCTCCAACCTGGAGCTGGAACGCATCGCCCGCGGAACCGGCGAGCCCCCGCTCACCCAGGACTACGACCCCTTCATCTGACCCCCCGCCACAGGCACCGGCCCACGCCGGGTGCCCGGGGCCGCCGCGGTGGGCACGACCCGGGCACCCGGATGGGAGACCCCCAGCGCCCGCACGAGGCGCTCCACCGTCCCCGCCACCTCGTCCACCGGGCAGACACCGACCAGCGCACCGCCCCCGCCGGCCCCGCTGAGCTTCAGCGGCAGGCCGGCGGAACGCAGCGCGACCGCCCGCAACTCCTCCAGCAGCGGCGTCGACATCCCCTGGTGGTCCCGCATGGCGGCATGGGCATCGGACATCGCGGCCCCGAGCGCCGCCAGGTCCCGGCCGCGCAACGCCTCCCACACCCGGCCCGACGCCTCGTCGGCCGCGGACCGGTAGGCGGCCAGCGCGGGATCACCGGACGCGAGCTGCGCCCGCACGTCCCGGATGTGGTGCCCGGTGTCCTTGCGGGTGCCGGAATCCACGACGACCACCCGCCAGCCCTCGGGGAACTCCATCCGGTCCCGCACGGACGGCAGCCCCTGCTCGCGGCCGTCGAGGAGCAGCGCACCGCCCTCGACGACCGCGAGATGGTCCATGCCGCCACCGTTGAAGACGGCGAACTCGAACTCGTACGCCCACTGCGTGATCGTGGCGTCGGAGAGCCGCCGCCCGGGGAGGGCGGCGTCCGCGAACGCCCGGAACAGCGCCACGATCCGGGCCGTGGACGAGGACAGACCGCTCGCCGAGGGCGCCCGGCTGCGCACCACGACGGCGGGCGGGCGCGGGCCGAGCCCGGCCAGCCGCGCGCGCAGGAACGCCCACACCTCCCGCTGCCAGCCGTCCTCGGCCCCGTCCTCGGCCCCGCCGTCGGACGCGGCGGCGGGACGGACCTCCACGGTCGTCATCAGACCGAGCGCGAGGCTCACCGAGCGGCCCCCGCCGAGCCAGTCCAGGTCCTCACCGGACAGACAGGCCCGGCAGGGCACCACCGCGCGTATCGGGTACATGGCGTTCACCTTGCCTGGAACCTTCCTTCCGAGAGGAACCTCTCGTACATGGACAGCACCACGGCCGTCGGCGGGTGCAGCGGCCGGGGCGCGGCGTCCAGCGGCCGGAACAGGGCCCGGCGCACCTCGTCGGCACCGGGCGACAGCGCCCCGGACCAGCGCCGGGCGACGAAGCAGAGCGCGAAGCAGTGCGTCACGTCCCCGTTCGGGTACGTCAGGGTGTGCACCCGGGGATCGGAGAGCGTCCCGAACGCCACCAGGTCGTCCCGCTCCACCCGCAGGCCGGTCTCCTCGGCGACCTCGCGGACGGCGGCGTCGGCGAAGTCGCCGTCCTCCTCGCAGGCACCGGCCGGCAGCTCCCAGACCCCGTTGTCCGCGCGCTGCTGGAACAGCCCGCGGCCCTCGGCGTCGATCAGGAGCACCTGAGCGCCGGGCACCAGCAGCTTCCGGGAGCCGACCTGCCGGCGCAACGACCAGATGTAGGAACCGGTGTGACTCATCGTGCACTCATCGCCTTCGTCGCCGTCCGTGCGCCCCCGGGGGCCCGTCGGTGCGCAGCGTGTCACGTCCCTTCCGGTCGTCCGTACTCCTCCGCCAGCCAGCGTGGCGTGGCGTCCGGCGTCGCCAGCAGCCACCGCACGTACCGGTCCACGCCCTCCCGGACCTCGATGCCGGCCCGCCAGCGCAGGAGTTCGCGGGAGCGCTCGACACAGGCGTAGCCGCCGAGCGGGTCCCCCTCGGGGCGCGGGGTGACGATCCGCCGCGAGCCGGGGAAGTACGGGGCGATCAGATCGGCCACCTCGCGGACCGAGGTGGGCCGGCCCGTGCCGACGTTCACGGTCCGCCCGGCCATCTGCTCCTCGATCAGGGCGAGCGCGGTGGCCGCGGCGACGTCGTCCACATGGATGAGGTCGCGGACCTGGTCACCGCCGCCGTTGAGTCGCATGGGCCGGCCGAGGCGGGCCTGGAGCGAGAGCCAGGGCACCATCCAGGAGTGGCTGCCCGGTTTGGGGATCTGCGGCTCGCCGTACACGGAGAAGTAGCGCACCACCGCGTACTCGGTGCCGCTGGAGGCACCGAGCATCAGCCGCGTCTGGTGCTCCGCCCACAGCTTGGAGTTGGCGTACACGGACACCGGGAAGAGCGGCTGGTCCTCGTGGAAGACCTGCGGACCCTCGGTGTCGGACGCGCCGTCGCCGTACACGGAGGCGGAGGAGACCAGCACGAGCCGGCGCACCGGGAACCGGGCGGCCTGCTCCAGGACGACCTGGGTGCCCTCCACATTGGCGCGGAAGGCGATGTCGGGGCGCCGGGTGCAGGCGGCGACGTCCGCGAAGGCGGCCGCGTGGACCACGAAGTCGGCGTCGCGCAGCAGCCCGCCGACGGTCTCGGCGTCGCGGACGTCGCCGACGACCAGCCGGGCGCCGCTGCGGGCCACGCCGAAGGTCTCGTGGCCGGACCCGGGATAGGCGTCCATGCGGTCCAGGACGGTGACGACGGCTCCGGCACTCCGCAGCAGAGCGACCAGCCGGCTGCCGACGAGACCGCCGCCGCCGGTCACGACGACACGGGCGTCGCGGAGCTTTTCGAGCCGGGAACGAACGGTCTCCTCGGTGCCCACGACGGCAGCGGTCGAGTGGGGTAACCCGGGCATGGAAGCCTCTTTTCGGCGTGTCGGGAGAGGTGCACGCGCTTCACGGGACCGGCGTGCCAGGCAAGCATCCATGGGCCGTACCCGGCCTGCCAGAGGGCGATTTCGGCACTCTTGCGGCCCGTCGGAGGGGCCCGTACTGTCCGGATCCGGCTTGCGCCCGGCCCGCCGGGCGAATACGGAGAGAGGGAGGACGCATGACGCGTCAACGGCTCAGCGCGGTGGTCATGACCCATCCCAGACGCCGTGCGGCAGCCGAGGAAATGGCCCTGAACGCGCCGTCCGGCCTGTTGCGGGTGGTCATGGATCCCGACCCCACGGGCACCCCGTCGGTACTGCGCACCGCACTCGCCGCATGGTCGGAGATCGAGGACGGGGCCACACATCAACTGGTGGTCCAGGACGACATGGTGTTGTCCGAATCCTTCTACGACCGGGTCCGGTGCGCGATCGAGGAGTTTCCCGACGCGGCACTGGCCCTGTTCGCCCTCTGGGACTCCCGCAACGGGGCGGCCGTGCGGTTCGGGGCGATGGCCGGCGCCCGCTGGGTCGACGCCGTCAACGAGTACTTCCCGTGCGTGGCGATCGTGCTGCCGCGCCGGGTCGCCGAGGGCTTCGTCACGTACGGCAGGCAACGCCTCGGCGGTTGGCCCGACGACATTCTGATGCACCGTTACTTACGTGACAACAGTGTTCCGCGCCATGTCGCCGTGCCCAACCTCGTCGAGCACGACGACCGCGGCTCCATCTCCGGCAACGCCTTCCGCGGCCCGCGCCGTTCGGTCTGCTTCCTGCCGGAGGACCGGCCGGGGGAGGAGGGCCGGCTCCTCACCGGACCGACGGTGCTGCCGTTCTTCAAGCACGGCGTCGCACAGTGCGCGGTACGGGTCCCGGGCCCCGGCCCGCAACGCTGGCTGCACCTCGACGCGGAGCAGTACCTCCGGGGCGCCGGGCTCCCCGCCGCGCTGCTGCGCCCGCCCGGCACCGGCGCGACCGGGGCGGACGCACGGGGAACCTGGCTGACGGCCCTGGCCATGGGATTCGAGGCGGGCCGCACCGGACTCGCCGTACCGCCCACGGCATCGGAGGCGTATGCGGAGGCGGTCGCGACGATCGGCCCCGGCGGCATCAGCAACGCCGGTACGGAGGAGCTGATCGCACGACGCCGCGAGCCCCTGGCCGAGGTGGCGCACCGGGCGCTGCGGGCCGGACGCGAAGCCGCCGCCGAACACCGCACGCACCGCCCGCGACGACCGGACGGTCCTGTCTGGCACGGGGCGGCGACCCCCCTCGGGGAACACCTCGTACGCAGGCTGGCCGACCGGTCGGGGCTCCCCGCCGCCGTGATCGACCTGACCCGGCTCCACCGCGCCGAACCGGAGGTGACGGTCCGTCCGCACGGCGACCCCGTCCCGTACGTGCTGGGCGTGGGGGAGGTCTACGGTCCGGGCTGCTCGCGCCACACCCTCATCGGCCGGATGGTGTGGGACGCGCTGCGCAGCCGCCCCGTGACGGTCGTGGGCGACCCGGACGCCCCGGTGCATCCCGTGTACGTCAACGACCTCGCCGACGCGATCGAGACGGTCCTGCGCGACCGGCCGGAGAACCACGACCTCGTGGTCGCGGCCGAGAAGCCGTGCACGACGGCCGAGCTGGCCCGCGCCGTGCACGAGGCCGTGCGGCCCGTGCCGGTGCGCACGGCACCGGACGGCGACCCGGGCCGGCACACCCCGGCCGACATCGCACGGCCGCCCGGCTGGACACCCGCGACGGGCCTGGCGCGCGGGCTGCACTCCTTCGCCCAGTGGCTCGCCTACGAGGGGGTCCTGCTCGAATCGGACCGGCTGGCCGACTGACCGGCCGCCGGGCGGTGCGGAGCACGGACCGTCGACGCCCGGTGCTCCGCACAGCCCCGCGGCCGGTGTTGCTAGGGTCCCGGCATGGTGCGTCTGAAGATCGAGATATCCGTTCCGGAGAGCCATGTGGAGAAGGTGATCGACGCCCTCCACGAAGCCGGTGCGGGACAGGTGGGGGAGTACGCCAGGTGCGCCAGCACCTGGCGCGTCACCGGCACCTGGCTGCCGCTGCCCGGTTCGCAGCCCTACGACGGCGAGGTCGGCGCGGTGCAACGGGGCGCGGAGTACCGGGTCGAGTCGGTCTGCCACGAGGACCGGGCCCGCGCCGTCCTGCAGGCGGTGCGCCGGGTCCACCCCTACGAGGAACCGGTCATCAACTTCCTGCCGCTGTACGAACCTCCGGCCGGCTGAGGCCCCGCCGCCGGCGCACCGGCCGTCCGCCGGGGACCGCGACCGGCGGCACCGGGCGCACCTTCCCCTGCCGCCGCGCGCGTGCCTTTTCCGTCAGCCGTCGATCGTCACCGTCAGCGGTCGTCGCCGAGTTCCTGGTGCATCTGGGGCTGGTCGTCCTGGTCGTGCGTCACCGCGTAGTGCTCCATCTCGCGGAACGCGCTCGACGCGACACCGAGGATCTCCTTGTAGGGGTTGACCCCGGTGGCCTTCTCCGCCGCGCCCCCGAAGAGGCCGCCTCCCAGACCGCTGACGACCTCGTGACCGGCGGCCAGGGGTTTGGCGGCGAGGTCGAGGACGCTTTTGGGCAGGCCGGCCATGTCGGCGTACTTGTCGGTGAGCGCGGTGCGGACCATGGCGATGAAGGCGTCGTGGGAGGGGCCGGGCAGGAACTTCCTGTAGTACTCGACGGCCTGCTCGGTCATGAAGACGCCGTCCTCGGACTTCTGCCACTCCTTGTCGCGTTCCTGGTTCCACAGGCGCTCGACCTCGTCCGCGTCCTTGGGCAGGAGCCACTTGTCCGGGGTGCCGAGGTAGTGGCCGACGTAGTGCCAGGCGCAGATGAAACCGTGCGCGTCGTCCTTGGAGACGTCGATGCCGAGGTTGCCCATGGCCTGCAGGATCTGGGTGGAGAAGACGCAGGCGGCGCCGGTCGTGTACTTCTGCGAGACCGGCTCGCCCCACTTGGCGTAGTCCCACTTGCCGCTCTTCTTGTGCAGTTGGCGCACCGAGGCGTGCACCAGGCGCACCTTGGTGACGTTCGCGGCCAGTGTGCCGTCCGTCATGGCGCCCTTCTTGTCCATGTCGATGAACAGACGCGAGGACTGCGACAGACGGCGCCCCGGTCCCTTCACACCGCCCAGACGGCCGGTGGAGCGCAGGGTGAAAGCCCCGGTCGGG
Organism: Streptomyces sp. NPDC006435; assembly: GCF_040612315.1. NCBI lineage: Bacteria > Bacillati > Actinomycetota > Actinomycetes > Kitasatosporales > Streptomycetaceae > Streptomyces > Streptomyces sp. NPDC006435. Next base: position 57,106 of record NZ_JBEXPY010000027.1, on the reverse strand, counting down.
GACAGATAGGTGCCGATCAGTCCGACCGTGCCCTGGAGCATGGAGACCTCGCCGCGGTGGCGGTCGAAGAACTTCTCCGCGGCCCTGACGTCCGCCGCGGTCCAGCCGGGCGGCTCGGCCTCGGCCTTCTTCAGGAAATCGGCCAGCCTCGGGGGCAGATGGGAGTGGTCATCGCCGGGCTTGAGCGTGCCGATCGTACGGAACAGGGCGTTGACCCCGTCGACCTCGCGGTTGTCGATCAGGTCCGACACGAGCTCGTCGGCCTCCGGGTCCCCCGCCTTGTTCGCGGCCTCGAGCTCCTGGGCGACGTACTGAGCCGTCAAGGGCATGGCACTTCTCCGTTCCTCGGTCATCGGATGGTCGAACACCCGATTTCCGAAAGGGGCATGAAGATGTTCGGGCGTCTTGCGGGACACGGCGGCAGGGCGCGGCCGGTCTCGTACCGGACGTGATGCGCGCGGGCCCGGGGCCGACGGCGGACAAGCCCGACGGGGGGCGGGTCCGACAACCCGGTCGCCGGACGGGAACCGCTCGGGCAAGATCACCGCGGGCAATCCTTCCCACTGCCCTGTACGGCCACAATTCCCCGTTCGAGTTACGGAGGCGTGCGCAGGGGTTGTGCGCAGGCGCACTGCTTTTGGGGCCGAACAGTCCGGTGGGCCCCGCCGCCGGAGCGGTACCGTTCACCCGCTCCCTTCCCCGCCGATGGCCCCGTACGGGTCGACGTACTCGTCGACGAGGGCCGTGGCGCCGCCTTCGGCGGCCGGGACCGTGTGCGGGCGGGCTCCCGCGGCCCATCGCCCCTCACCGCGCCAGCCTCTCCGGCCCACCCGCGGTGGTGCCACCGGCACCCGGGGCCGCAGCCGCTCTCCCGACCGCTGCCCGGGGACGCGCGAGCGGGGCCCGGCAGCGGTCGGTACCGTGAACAGAGGGGGCGGCAATGCGCCGGAAACGTCCGTGTGCGCGGGGGAAGGGGCCGCTCATGTGCCGCTGGCTCGCCTACTCGGGACAGTCCGTGCTGCTCGGTGACCTGCTGTACAAGCCGGAGCACTCCCTCATCGACCAGAGCCTGCACGCACGCATGGGCGTCGAGACGACCAACGGCGACGGCTTCGGCATCGGCTGGTACGGGCCCCACGCCGAGACGCCCGCGGTGATCCGCGACACCGGCCCGGCCTGGAACAACCGCAACCTCCGCGAGATCGCCGCGCACGTGCGCTCGCCCCTGTTCTTCGCCCATGTGCGGGCCTCGACGGGGACGGCCGTGCAGCAGACCAACTGCCATCCCTTCCGGCACGGCCGCTGGATGTGGATGCACAACGGAGCGATCACCGACTTCTCCAGGCTGCGCCGGGATCTCGCCCTCGCCGTCGACCCCTCGCTCTTCTCCGCGCTCGAAGGCTCCACCGACTCTGAGGTGATGTTCTACCTGGCCGTCACGTTCGGGCTGGACCAGGACGCGCCCGGCGCCGTCGCCCGCATGGCGGGCTTCGTCGAGCGGGTCGGCCGGCGGGCGGGCGTGGAGCATCCGCTCCAGATGACGGTGGCGGTGGCCGACGGGGAGCGGTTGTGGACCTTCCGTTACTCCAGCAGCCGCGCCTCCAGGTCGCTCTTCTACAGCAGCCGGGTGGACAGCGTGCGGGCGCTCCACCCCGACCTGGAAGTCCTCGGGGGCGTGTCCGACGAGACGCGGCTGGTGGTTTCCGAACCATTGGGGGACCTGCCCGGCCTCTGGAACGAGGTGCCGGAGAGCAGCTACGGGGTGGTGCAGCCCGGCACCGACGAATTCCTTCCCTTCGAACCGGTGGCCGCCTGAGGGCAGGACCTGCGGCGGGGGTGATTCCGGTGGATGCTTGGAGAAGGCATCTGCGAGCGGAGGTACGGTGTCGTGCGGACCGTGGGTGTCGAGGAGGAACTCCTTCTCGTGGACGCGGAGAAGGGCGAGCCCCAGGCCCTGTCGACGGCGGTGCTGGCCAGGGCGGACTGCCGGGCCCGGGGAGATTCCGCCTTCGAATCCGAACTCCACCGCCAGCAGCTGGAGTTCGCCACGACGCCGCAGGCCTCGATGCACGACTTGACGGAGGAGATCCTCCGCTGTCGTGCGGAGGCCGCCGAACACGCCGCGGACTCGGGCGCGGCCGTGGTCGCGCTGGCCACGTCGCCGCTGCCCGTCAGCCCGTCGATCGGCCGGGGCGAGCGGTACCAGTGGCTGGAACGGAGATTCGGCCTGACCGCGCAGGAGCAGCTGACCTGCGGATGCCATGTCCATGTGGCCGTGGCCTCGGACGACGAAGGCATCGGCGTACTGGACCGGGCGCGGCCGTGGCTGTCCGTCCTGCTGGCCCTGAGCGCCAACTCACCTTTCTGGCAGGGCCGCGACAGCTCGTACAGCAGTTACCGGAGCAGGGTCTGGGACCGCTGGCCGTCGGCCGGCCCGGTGGAGACGTTCGGGACCGCCGAGCGCTACCACGCGCACGTGCGGGAACTGCTCGACACCGGGGTGCTGCGCGACAAGGGGATGGTCTACTTCGACGCACGGTTGTCGCACCACTACCCCACGGTCGAGATCAGGGTGGCCGACGTCTGCCTCGATCCGGCGGACACGGCCCTGCTCGCCTCTCTGGTCCGTGGTCTGGTGGAGACGGCGGCCCGCCAGTGGCGGGCCGGTGAACCCCCGGCCCGGTTCGGTGCCGGGCTCCTGCGGATGGCCGCCTGGCAGGCCGGCCGGTGGGGGCTGGAGGACGGCCTGCTCCACCCCCGCACCATGCGACCCCGACCCGCCCCGGAAGTGGTGGACGCCCTGTTGGAGCACGTTCGCGAGGCCCTGGACGCCCACGGGGACCTGGACCGGGTCGAAGAAGCGCTGAGATCCCTCCTGGCGCGGGGGACGGGCGCCCGGACCCAGCGCGAGCTGTTGCGCCGTACGGGCAGCCTGCGAACCACCGTCCACGAGTGCGTCGGCATCACCCGCGGGTGAGCGGGCACCACCCGGCGAGATATGTCCGGGCCCCGATTCCGCCTGCGAGCGAGACTCCGGCAAAAGGCCTATACCATGAAATAGTGCCTCGCGTTGCGACGCGGGCACCACAGGGCAACATGTCGTCTCCGCTTTCGGAGAGTAAGCATGGTCGCAGCCGAAGAAGACGAGACCGGACGTCCTCGGCGCCCCTCCGGCAAGAAGACGGGCAGGAAGGCCGGCGACGGATCCGACGAGGACCGAAAGGGCGGAACCGGACAGGCCGCCCACGGCGTTTCCGCACCACAGGCCATGCGACGCGCGGCCGAGCAGCTGCGGGGACTGCTGGGCCGGGCCCCGGAATCGGTATCGGCGGTCAGACCGACCGACGACGGCTGGCAGGCGGACATAGAAGTCCTGGAACTGGAACGCGTTCCCAGCACCACGAGCATCATGGCGAGCTACCGGGTGCTGTTGGACGAGGAAGGCGAGCTGGTGGCGTACGAACGCACTCGCCGTTACACGCGGGGACAGATTGACCGCAGCGGCTGAACACCGGATGCCGCCGGCACGTGAAGGAAGGACGAGACGGCCGTCCCGGACCGGGGCGAGCCACTGAAGGGAGGCACCCCATGACTGTGGTGCCGCAAGGCGGAGGACCCGTCGCCACGGGGGGAGGAGGCTCCGCCAACCTCTACGACATCCTCGATCTGATCCTCGACCGCGGCCTCGTCATCGATGTCTTCGTACGGGTCTCCCTGGTGGGCATCGAGATCCTCAAGATCGACGCCCGCGTCGTCGTGGCCAGTGTGGACACCTACCTGCGCTTCGCGGAGGCGTGCAACCGCCTGGACCTGGAATCGGGGCGCAAGGCGCCCTCCCAGCTGACCGACCTGGTCGGAGAAGTGACCGAGGGCGGTTCCCACGGCAAGGCGAAGGGCGCCCTGAGCGGAGCGGCCGAAGTCCTGAGCGACGCCCTCAAGGGGAGTGGGAGTGAGGACGACGAGGACGAGGAGGAGGCCGAGGAGGTCGAGGAGCGACGGGAGCGGCCGCGACGCCGGCCCGCCGCCCGGCGCCGGAAGGAGTGAGCCATGGCCGTGTACGTCTACGCCATCGTCGCCAGGACGCATCCACAACGGCTGAACGGCCTGGTAGGAGTGGGGGATCCGCCCACGACGCTCCGCACCGTGCACGAAGCGGAGCTGTCCGCGGTCGTCAGCGACGCCCCGGAGGGGCTGCGGCCCAAACGTCGTGACCTCGCCGCCCACCAGGCGGTCCAGGAACACCTGATGGCCGAGGGCACGGTTCTCCCGCTGCAGTTCGGCTTCACCACGACGGACGACGACGCGGTGCGAGCGGTGCTGGAGCAACGCACCGAGCAACTCCTCGAACGCCTCCGGGTACTGGAAGGGTGTGTCGAGTACAACCTGAAGGTCGCCCAGGACGAGGACGCGCTGCTGCGGCGGATCCTCCAGGAGTCCGAGGAGGCGCGCAGGCTCAACGAAGAGATCAGGAGCGGCCTCGGCGGTCCGCAACTACCCCTCGCACTGGGTGAGTTGGTGGCCGGGGAAGTGCGGGAAAGACAGAACCGGACGGCCGAAGCGATCGTGGAGGCGCTGGGCGGCTTTGCGCGGGAGCACAACGTGGCGCAGCCGACGGGCGACGACTTCCTCAATGTGTCCTTCCTGGTGGCCCGGGACGACGAGAAGCCCTTCCTCGCCGCCGAGCGGGGCCTCGTGGAGGAACTCGGCCCCGACCACGAGCTGCGACTGCGCGGTCCGCTGGCCGCCTACAGCTTCGTCTAGCCGCCCACAGCTTCGTCCAGGAGATGCGATGGGACTGCTCACCCAGCTCGTCACCCTTCCGCTGGCGCCCGTGCGCGGAGCGGCATGGGTGATCGAGCGCGTCGTCGACGCGGCGGAGAACGAGTACTACGACCCCGGTCCGGTCGAGCGGGAACTCGCCGGCCTCGAACGACAGCTCCTGTCGGGAGAGATCGATGAGGAAACCTTCGACCGGCGTGAGGACGAACTGCTGGACCGGCTGGACGAGATCAGGGCCCGTATCCGGGGGAGCACCGGCTGATCGCGGCCCCCACGGCCCGGAGGGAACGCGGACCGGCACGTTCGCCGACGTGCCGGAGAACCAGGGAATCGAGGTGCGGCGACCGTGAGCGAACCCGTCGCCAGGAGGCTGGGAGACCTGCCGTCCCGGACCGGCCCCTATGCCCAGCAGTCTTCGGCCAACCTCGCCGACATACTGGAACGGGTCCTGGACAAGGGTATCGTCATCGCGGGCGACATACGCATCAACCTCCTGGACATCGAACTGCTCACCATCAAGCTGCGCCTGTTGGTCGCCTCGGTGGACAAGGCCAAGGAGATGGGCATCGACTGGTGGGAGCACGACCCGTCGTTGTCCTCACGTGCCCATGACGGGTACCGCTCGCTCACCGAGGAGAACCGGCGCCTGCGCGCCGAGGTCGAGGCGCTGCGCCGGGACACGGGGGCGCTGACGGACGGGCGCGCGGAGCCCGCCGACGTGCCTTCCCGCGACGAACGGCCCGACCCGGCCGACGAACGGGACGAGCCATGACCGCCGTCGTCAGCTACGCGTACGCGGTCGCGCGGGACACCCCGGCACTGGAAGAAGCGCTGACGGGTCTCTCCGGGGTGTCCGGGGCACCGGTCCACCTGGTGCGTTCGGAATCCTGCGACGGCCTGGCGGCCGCCGTGAGCCCGGTCTCCGGAAGCGAATTCGGGGAGGACGCCCTGCGCTCGCACCTGGAGGACCTGGACTGGCTGGAAGCCACCGCCCGCGCCCACCACCGGGTGGTCGAGGCGCTCGCGGAACGGACGACCGTCCTGCCGCTCCGGCTGGTGACGGTGTACCTGGACGACGAGCGCGTGCGGTCCGTGCTGGAGGGCCGGCGCGACGCGTTCGACTCCCGGCTCGACGAACTGGCCTCCCACGCCGAGTGGGGCGTCAAGGTCTTCGTCGACGAACCCACGGACCAGCCCCCCGCCACCCGGTCGCCCGCCGGGGAACCGAGCCCCGGACGGGCCTATCTGAACCGCCGCAGGACCCAGCGGGCCGCCCGCGAGAAAATCTACCGCCACGCCGGAGAAGCAGCCGAACGCATCGAGTCCGCTGCCCGGCCCTACGCGGTCGGCCGCGTCAGGCACCGCCCGCAGCAGGGCGGCATCGCGCCCCGGACGGGGGAGAACGTCGCCAACGACGCCTACCTGGTCCCGTTGCGGCACACCGAGGAATTCCGGACCGGTGTCGCATGCGCGGCGGACGGACTCACGGGCGTGCACATCGAGATCACGGGCCCGTGGGCCCCGTACTCGTTCGCCGCCCCCGATGGCCCGGAGGACCGGGAGGAGACGCCGTGAGGTCCGTGGGCGGTCCGTCGGACCCTGCGGGTCGGGAACCGTTTCCCGAGGAACCGCTTCCCGACAGGCAGGTGGCTCTCATCGACCTGCTGGACCGGCTGCTCGGCGGAGGCGCCGTCCTCACCGGGGACATCGTGCTGTCGATCGCCGACATCGACCTCGTACGCATATCCCTGCGGACCCTGATGGTTTCCATCAGCGAGCAGAACCCCGCACCGTGGAACACCCGACCGCACCCGTAGGAGACGACGATGACCGGCGAGGAGCACCGGCCCCCCAGCCGCCTCGGCGAGATCACCGAAGCCGCCGACCGCGCACTCCGGTCCCTGCCCGCCCCGGGGGAGGGCACACCGAACGGCCTCCGGCCACCGGCCCGCAGGGTGATCGCGGACCCCGACACGGTGGAACGCGACCTCATCAAACTCGTCCTCACCCTCGTCGAGTTGCTGCGGCAGCTCATGGAGCGACAGGCCCTGCGAAGGGTCGAGGCGGGGGACCTCACGGAGGAACAGGAGGAACGGCTGGGGATGACACTGATGATCCTGTACGACCGCATGAACGAACTCTGCGCCCGGTACGACCTCTCGATGAGCGACCTCAACCTGGACCTCGGCCCGCTCGGCACCCTGTTGCCTCCCCCGAATGAGCCCCCGGGCCCCGGATGAGCCCCAGGAACGATTCTCCGAGGGCATGGACCCGGACTTCCGCCGATGGGTGAAGCGACCGCCCACCGGCGCCGCCGTGCCACTCCGGTGGTTGCGGGGGCAGCGGAGTCATGCGGGGGAGCCGGGGGCGTCCGGGCCGGACCGGCGCCTCATTCCTCCTTTTCCTCGGCTTCCTCGGAGTCGTCCTCCTCCCATTCCTCATCCGCCTCCGGCCCCTCATCCGGTTCGTCCTCCCCGCCCTCTTCGCCTTCCTCCTCGTCCTCCTCGTCCGTTTCCCCGGATTCCTCATCCTCGACAGCCTCTTCGTGGGTCCGTACGACCTCGCCGTCCCGGATCTCGCCCCGCCAGCCCTCGGGCGCCTTGTCGGTGAGGCTGACGTAGCGCTGGAAGTGCTTGAGGTCCAGCCGCAGCCGTCGGCCCTGTGCGCGCCAGAGGTTTCCCGTCTTCTCGAACAGCCCGGACGCGTAGTACTCCACGACCAGCACGATGCGGGTCAGACCGGGGGCCAGCTCGTGGAAACTCACGACGCCCCGCGTCGAGCCCTTGCTCCCCTCGGAATTCCAGACGATGCGTTCGTCGGGCACCTGTTCCCGGACGGTCGCCTTCCAGCCCCGGGTCGAGGGGCCCACCTTGACCTTCCAGTCACTTGTCGTCTCGTCGGACGCCGAGACGCTGCGCACGCCCTTGGTGAACTCGCTGAACCTTTCGTACTGCGTCCAGTGGTCGTAGGCCGTGCGCAGGGGAACACCCACGTCGATCACTTCAACCATGTTGGTGACCTTCCGGTCGCCCGGCCCGTTTCCCCCACCGTCGCCGGAGGAGCCCTTCACCTTGTCCAGGAGCTTGTCCTTGACGCCCTTCACCGTGCCGGACAGAACCGCCTTGACGGGGGAATCACCGCCGAGGAGGCCCGCTCCCACCCGGGAGAGCGATCCGCCGTTGGCCGCGACGTCGGTCAACTGGTCCGTCACGTCGAACAGCTTGTCGCTCGCCCGCTCCGCCAGGTCTCCGACCCGGGCCGTCAGGTAGTCCGTCAGCTCGTCACGGAGCCGGTCCAGCCCCGACTCCGCGGTCTCCTGCTGCCGTTGTGTCATGACTGGTCACCTTCGGTGCTCGGTGCGGGACGATGCCTTCTTCCCGGTGGAAGCCGCCTTCTTCCGCGGTGCGGTCCTCCCGGTGGTTTTCCCCTTCGCCGGGGGCTTCCCGGAAGGTGCTGTCTTCTTGGCCGCTCCCCGTTTGCGTTCGCTCGACTTCCCGGCACCCCCGCCTCCCGCGCGACCGGAGGGGGACTTCTTCGGGGCAGGGCTCCTGCTCCGTCCCGAGGAACCGCGCGAACTGCGGCTGCGCGACTTCTTCTTGTCCTCCTCGGGTTCCTCGTCCTCTTCTTCCTCCTCCTCGTCCTCCTCCGACGCGTATTCCTCCTCGTCCTTCTCGTCGCCGGTGCTCTCCAGCCGGAGGGTCCGTTCCCGGACGGAATCGGCGAGCGCGGAGAGACGGCGGTCGGCGGCCGCGGAGACGGCCTCGCGGCCGGCCGTCATCAGTTCCCCGCGCAGCTGGTCGCCCAGATCCGCGACCTGCGGAATCTCCGCGAGCTTTTTCGCGCCCTGGGTCACGAGACTCCGTGGGTCGACCCCGAGTCGGCGGCCGACCAGGTAGGACGCTGCGGTGAGGGCGAGGCGCCCTTTCTTGGTGCGCCCCAGGACATAGCCGCCCGCCACCGCTGCGGCGAGCAACAGTTTGTTTCCTTCGGTCATGGGTGATTCACCCTCTCGTGGGCATCGAGCAGGAATCGCACCGCGACGGAACCGGTTTCTCGCCGCGGGCATCGCCGCGCACTTTCCGGAGCCCTGGCCGGCCACCTCGCGCAGTGTGAAACGGACTCGTGGCCCGAAGCGACGAGCGGGCCGGATCCCCCAGGGGCCGGACGGGCCTTGTCAGGCGGTTCTTCCCACCCCGTCGGCTGTCTCCGGTCATGTGACGGAAGGGCGGTCATGGCCGGTGGGTGGGTGGTACCTGCGGCGGGGTGCGGTCGAGGACACCACTCATCCTCTTCGCCCCGCCCCGGCCCGCCCGATCCCGCCCTCGGCCTCCTTGCGCCGGTCGCCCGCCGACTTGCCTGCGGCTTCTTTCGTCTTGCCCTTGATCCTGCCCTTACCGCTTCGGTGAGTCATGACGAATCCTCCGATGGGGGATTTCGCTCTCCCTATCAAAATTAGTTCCTTCCAGGGGCATCGGCGCGGTGTGGTGGGGGCGGCGATGCCAGGGACCGCAGGGAGGGCCGGACACGCCGCGGCTCGCTCCCGGCGTTCTGCGACCACGTGATCGGCCCAACGATCGTCCTGACCAGGGCCCGAGTTCCTGTGGCGTGGCACAGGCATCACTCGTGCAATGGGAAGAGGTTTCCCCTCCCGTCGCCGCGGCCCGAATTTCGTGATCGCGGCCAGTCCCAGGAGCTGCCATGCCGGCCGGATCGAACAAAAAGCGTGAGCGTCAGTACGAGCACGTCAAGGAGAGCGCCGAAAAGCGCGGCGCCTCGAAGGAACGGGCGAAAGAGCTCGCCGCACGTGTGGTGAACAAGGAACGCGCGCGGTCGGGTGAGGCCCGCACGTCGAGCAGGACCTCCACCCGCGACCCGAAATCCTCGTCCCGGCGTGGTGGGGAACGCTCTCACAGCGGGGCCCAGGGCCCCACACGCGATCAGCTGTACGAGGAGGCGAAGAAGAAGCACATCGAAGGTCGTTCGTCCATGAACAAGCAACAACTGCGCGAAGCGCTCGGCCGCTGAATCGCTGAACCGTGGAACTCGCGGACCAGGACCAGGACCCGAGGCTGGCCGACGAGCACGGATCGGTCACATGGACCAGTCGGCTGCGGGTACACCGGTGGTTCTTCAACTCCGGGGATCGGCATCGGGCTCGTTGCGGCTACGGTCGCAACAGGGTCTTGACCATGCCGTTCTCCTTGGCCTGGAACATCGCGTATGCCTTCGGGCCGTCCGACAGCGGGAAATGGTGGGTGGCGAAGCCGTCCACGCCCAGCACGTCCGTGTCGTCGAGCAGAGGCAGGATCTCGGGCACCCAGTGCCTGACGTTGGCCTGCCCCATCCGCAGCTGGATCTGCTTGTCGAACAGGGTCAGCATCGGCAGCGGATCCGCCGCGCCCCCGTAGACCCCGGACAGCGAGACGGTGCCGCCGCGCCGCACCACGTCGATCGCGGTGTACAGGGCGGCGAGACGGTCCACACCCATGTGTTCCATGAGCCTGCGGGCGACCAGGTCCGGCAGGAGGCCGGTGGCCCACTGAGCGGTCCTCGCGAGGGGCGCACCGTGGGCCTCCATGCCGACCGCGTCGATGACGGCGTCGGTTCCCCGGCCGTGGGTGAGCTGCCGGATCGCATCGGGCAGGTCCTTGCCGCAACGGTTCACATCGAACACCTGGACCCCGTGTGCGGCGGCCCTGGCGATCCGTTCGGGCACCAGGTCGACTCCGATCACCAGCCCGGCGCCCAGATGACGGGCGACCCTGGTGGCCATGTCGCCGATCGGGCCGAGCCCCAGCACCGTGACGCTTCCGCCGGGAGGGACCGCCGCGTACCGGACGGCCTGCCAGGCCGTCGGCAGCACGTCGGACAGGTAGACGTACCGGTCGTCGGGCGGCCCCTCGGGAACCTTGATCGGCAGTGTGTTCCCGAAGGGAACGCGCAGCAGTTCCGCCTGCCCGCCGGGCACCTGTCCGTACAGCTTGGTGTAGCCGAACAGCGCGGCCCCCGTGCCCTGTTCGTGGACCTGGGTGGTCTCGCACTGCGAGTGCAGACCGCTGTCGCACATGAAGCAGGACCCGCAGGAGACGTTGAAGGGGACCACGACGCGGTCTCCCGCCCGCAACGCCGTGACGTCGCGGCCGACCTCCTCGACCACTCCCATGGGTTCGTGGCCGAGGACGTCACCCGGGTCCAGGTACGGCCCGAGCACTTCGTAGAGGTGCAGATCGGAACCGCATATCCCGGTCGAGGTGATCCGCACGACGACATCGGTGGACTCTTCGATGCGTGGGTCCGGGATGGTCTCCACCCGCACGTCCCGACGCCCCTGCCAGGTGAGTGCACGCATGCTGTCCCTCCTCGCTGCGGTGCCCGGGAGAGGCCGGGTTCTGACGCGACGGCCCCTCGTCCGGCATCGCTCTGCCGTTCCGCTCGGTACGGGCCGACTCATCCAGCGAACCAGTGACCCGGCCGTCTCGCCTCCTGTGGCGGAAACCTCCACGGGCGGCAAGGACCCGGGCGGCACTCCGGCGGCCTCCGGGACCACCGGACGGGTGGGTGGGACGTGGTCGGTCGGCTGCGTCCGCCCGGAGAGGCGTGTCAGGGGCGGCCGGTCAGGTAGCCGCCCATGGAGGTGAAGTACTCCGTCGCGGGCATCTCGCGGCCGTCCTCGGTCCGCACCCGGGTGATGGCCAGTCCGCGGTTGCGGCCGGTGCGGGCGTCGGCCCCGGCGACGATCACCACGCCGTCGCCCTCGCGGTAGAAGATCCGGCCGGGCGTACCGCCGTAGCGGTTCTGGGACACCACCGCGGCGAGGACCTCCAGCCGCCTGCCCCGGTGGTGGGTGAAGGCACTGGGGTACGGCTCGGACTGGGCCCGCACCAGGCGTTCGAGGTCCTCCGCCGGCCAGTTCCAGTCGATGCGGATGTCCTCGGCGGACCGCTTGTGGAAGAAGCTCGCCAGGGAGCGGTCCTGCGGGGTGAAATCGGTCCGGCCGGAGGCGATGAGGTCGAGCGCTCCGATGGTGACCGGGGCGATGAGCTCGACGGTCCGGTGGAAGAGGTCGGTGGCGGTGTCCGTCGGGCCGACCGGGACCGCTTCCCGGCGGACGATGTCACCGGCGTCGAGTTCGTCGTTCATCAGGTGCGCGGTGACGCCCACCTCGGTCTCGCCGTTGATCAGGGCCCAGATCAGCGGCGAGAAGCCGGCGTACTTCGGCAGCAGCGAGTCGTGGATGTTCAGCGTGCCGTGGCGGGGGAGACCGAAGACGTGCGGGGGGATCCACGTCCGCCAGTTGTTGGCCACGATGATGTCCGGATCCGCCTCCTTGAGGCGCTCGAACAGCTCGTCGTCGTCGGGACGGTTGCGGATCAGCACCGGGACGCCGTGCTCCTCGGCGAGGTCGGCGACGGAGTCGCTCCAGATCTTCTCGTACGCGTGCTCGCTCCGGGGATGCGTCACCACCAGCGCCACGTCGTGCTCGGAGTCCAGGAGGGCTCGCAGGGTGCGGTGCCCCCAGGTCTGGTAACCGAACATGACGACTCGCATGGGTTCCTCCTCGGTCAGGGACGGACCGAAGCAAGTAAAGCGAGGCTTACCTTAGTTGGCAACAGGGCAGTTTTGAGCCGAAGTTGATGACGGGTCAGCGGTCGATTGTCCCGTCGGCCCTGTCGACAGCGTCATGCAATTAGCTTAGGCTCACCTAAGTTCAAATGGGCCGCTCCGTCGGCGTGCCCGTCTCCCGCACACCTTCCTCCATGCCGGACAGGCGGCTTTCCCGAGCGATGGGAGTGACATGTCACAGGCTCTTCCCGACGACGCACCACCGGTCCACGACCTCATCGGCATCGGTTTCGGCCCCTCCAACGTGGCCATGGCGATCGCGCTCGGCGAGCACAACGCACGCGTCGGCGGGCGGGAGCCGGTCACCGCCCACTTCTTCGAACGGCAGCCGGGGTTCGGCTGGCACCGCGGCATGCTGATCGAGGACGCCACCATGCAGGTGTCCTTCCTCAAGGACCTGGTGACGCTGCGGAACCCGGCCAGCGAGTTCAGCTTCCTCTGCTACCTGCGGAGCAAGGGCCGGCTGATCGACTTCATCAACCACAAGAACCTCTTCCCGCTGCGGGTGGAGTTCCACGACTACTTCGAGTGGGCCGCGGCCAAGGTCGACGACATGGTCTCCTACGGCCGGGAGGTCGTCGCCGTCACGCCCCTCGTCCACGACGGCGTCGTGGAACACCTGGACGTGACCGTCAGGTCGGAGGAGGGACTCGAGGTCCACCGGGCCCGCAACCTCGTCATCGGCACCGGGCTGCGCCCCTTCGTGCCGGAGGGCGTGGAACGCGGCGACCGCATCTGGCACAACTCCGACCTGCTGCGGAAGATCGACGCGCTGGAGGGCACGTCGCCCTCGCGGTTCATCGTCGTGGGCGCCGGGCAGAGCGCCGCCGAGAACGTCGCCCACCTGCACCGCTGCTTCCCCCGGGCCGAGGTCTGCGCGGTCTTCTCCCGCTACGGGTACAGCCCCGCCGACGACAGCGCCTTCGCCAACCGGATCTTCGACCCGGACGCCGTCGACGACTACTTCGCCGCCCCCGAGAGCGTCAAGAAACAGCTGATGGACTATCACGGGAACACCAACTACTCCGTGGTGGACATCGATCTGATCGACGACCTGTACCGGCGGGTGTACCAGGAGAAGGTCCTCGGCACCGAGCGGCTGCGCTTCCTCAACGTGTCCCGGGTCACCGGCGTCGAGGAACGGCCCGACCACGTCCGCGCCACCGTGAAGTCCCTCGTCACGGGCGAGGAGACGCATCTGGACGCCGATGTCGTGGTGTTCGCCACCGGCTACGGTCCCGCCGACCCCCTCGGCCTCCTCGGCGAGGTCGCCGACCACTGCCTGCGCGACGAGGAGGGGCGGGTCCGGGTCGAGCGCGACTACCGCGTCGCGACGGACCCCGACCTGCGCTGCGGGATCTATCTGCAGGGCGGTACGGAGCACACGCACGGCATCACGACGTCCCTGCTGTCCAACACCGCGATACGGGTCGGCGAGATCCTGGACTCGCTGCTCGACCGGGGCGTCAAGTCCGCCTCCGACGAGGCCCGGCCGGTCGCCGACGGCGCCACCGCCCGCTAGGCCATGGCCCCGGACCCGTCGACGGCACGGACACCGCGCCCCGGGAGCGGGGCACCCGACTCCCCACGTACCACCGGTGGATCGAAGGAATGACGTACATCGACATGCGCACCACTGCGGTTGAGCGCCCGACACCCGAGGGCCCGAGGCCCGAGGGCCCGACGGAGGTCCGCCGGCGGCGGGCCGTGGGGCTGGCGGTGCTCGGGGCCGCCCTCGTCCTCGCGGCGGCGGTGTCCCTGGCCGTCGGCGCCCGCGCGCTGAGCCCCGCCGAGGTCTGGCACGGGCTGTCCGCGGACCCCGGCTCCGACCGGCAGCTCAACGAGATCGGGCTCATCGTGCAGACCGTGCGGGTGCCCCGGACGGTGCTCGCGGTCGTGGCGGGCCTCGCGCTGGGCATCGGCGGGGCGCTGATCCAGGGGCACACGCGCAACCCCATAGCCGACACGGGCCTGTTGGGGGTGAACGCCGGTGCCTCGTTCGCGGTGGTGTCGGTGATCGCGGTCTTCGGGTTCGCCGACCCGTTCCAGTACGTCTGGTTCGCCTTCGTGGGGGCGGCGGTCGCCGGGGTCGTGGTCTTCGGCCTGGCGAGCATCGGCCGGGGCGCGGGCAACCCGTTGACGCTCGCCCTGGCCGGGCAGGGGATCACGGTGTTCCTCGCGGCGATGACCACGGCGGTCGCGCTGTCCGACCAGAAGTCGCTGAACGCGCTGAGGTTCTGGAACGCGGGCTCCGTGGCCGGTGTCGGATTCGACGTCATCTGGCCGGTGACCGCCTTCGTGGCGATCGGAACGGTGTCGGCGCTGATCACCCTGCCCGCCCTCAACCTGCTCAACCTGGGCGACGACGTGGCGCGGGGGCTGGGAGTGAACATCGCGCTGAGCCGGACCGCCGGCATCGTCGCCGTCACCCTGCTGGCGGGCGCGGCCACGGCGGCGTGCGGCCCCATCGCGTTCCTCGGGCTGATGGTGGCGCATGTGGCCCGGTACCTGACCGGCCCGGACTACCGCTGGCTGGTGCCGTACGCGGGCCTGCTCGGCTCCGTCGTCCTGCTGGTCTGCGACATCGTGGGGCGCCTGGTGGTGCGGCCGGGGGAACTGGACGCGGGGGTCGTGGTCGCTCTTCTGGGTGCCCCGTTCTTCGCGGTCCTGGTGTGGCGCGGAAAGTTCAGGAACACATGAGCGGGGCGGACGTGGGATCGAGCGGGGCGGAAGCAGGTCCGAGCGGGGCCGGGACGGGACCGGGAGTGGCGCCGGGGGTGCGGATCGGCGCGGTGTCGTTCGTGTGGCGGCCCCGACTCGTCCTGGTCACGGCGGTGTTGGCGGCGGTGACCTTTCTGGTGTTCTGCCTCTCCATCGCGGTCGGGGACTTCCCCGTCGGCCTGCCCCGGGTGATCGCCACCATCCTCGGCCGGGGCGAACGGGTCGACGAGTTCGTGATCATGGATCTGCGGATGCCGCGCGCGCTGGCCGGGCTGGTCGTGGGGATCGCGCTGGGGATGTCCGGGGCGATCACGCAGTCCGTCGCGCGCAATCCGCTCGCCAGTCCGGACGTCCTGGGCATCACCGGGGGCGCGAGCGCGGTCGCGGTGTTCCTGGTGACCGCGTCGGGCGGTGCCGCCGCGGTGGTCACCGGCGCGGTGGGCCTGTCCGCGGCGGCGCTCGCGGGCGGTCTCGGCACCGGGCTGCTGGTGTACTTCCTGGCGTGGCGGCGCGGGATCGACGGCTTCCGCCTCATCCTCATCGGCATCGCGGTGAGCGCCGTGGCGCAGGCGATCACTACCTGGCTGCTGGTCTCGGCCGACATCAGGGACGTGGCCAGGGCCCAGGCATGGCTGGTGGGTTCGCTGGACGGCCGGTCGTGGGACGAGGTCCGGGTGGCGTTCTGGTGCGCGCTCGTCCTCGTGGCCGTCGTCGCCGGTGCCGCGTTCCAGTTCGGGCCGATGCACCTGGGCGACGAGATCGCAGCCGGGCTGGGCGTCCGGTACACGCGGGTGCGGGCGGTGCTGCTGCTGTGCGCGGTGCTGCTGGCCGCCGTGGCGGTGAGCGCGGCCGGCCCGGTTCCGTTCGTCGCGCTGGTGGCGCCGCAGGTGGCGATGCGGCTGGCGGGGTTCCCGACGCCACCGCTGGTGGCCTCCGGGCTGACGGGGGCGTTGCTGCTGATCGGCGCGGACCTGGTCGCGCGCACGGCGCTGCCGATCACCCTGCCGGTCGGCGTGGTCACCGCCGCGATCGGCGGCCCGTTCCTGGTCTGGCTGCTGGTGCGGGCGAATCTGAGGCGGACGGCACATGCGTAGGAGAGAACTCGAAGGAGGGAGGCCCGTGGCCACTCAGTTCATCACCGGGGCCGGGGCGGAGGACGGGACCACGGCCGGGGGCACGTCGCGGCTGGCGGCCCGGGGCGTCACGGTCGGGTACGGCGGCCGGGCGGTCATCGACGGTCTCGACGTGGCGATCCCGCCGGGGGTGGTCACCACGATCATCGGCCCCAACGGCTGCGGGAAGTCCACCCTGTTGCGCACCCTGGCACGGCTGCTCAGGCCGACCGGGGGGACGGTCGTGCTGGACGGCGAGGACATCGCCGGGCTCAGGACCAGGGACGTGGCGAAGAAGCTCGGGCTGCTGCCGCAGGCGCCCGTCGCGCCGGAGGGGCTGACGGTGGCCGACCTGGTCGCCAGGGGACGCCATCCGCACCAGAGCTGGCTGCGGCAGTGGTCGTCGGACGACGCCGGCGTCGTGGAACGCGCGCTGGCCATGACCGGGGTGTCCGAACTGGCCGGCCGTCCGGTGGACTCGCTCTCCGGCGGGCAGCGCCAGCGCGTCTGGATCTCGATGGCCCTGGCCCAGGACACCGACCTGCTGCTGCTGGACGAGCCGACCACCTATCTGGACCTGGCGCACGCCGTCGACGTGCTCGACCTGGTGGACGACCTGCACGAGGCGGGGCGCACCGTGGTCATGGTGCTGCACGACCTCAATCTGGCCGCGCGCTACAGCGACCATCTCGTCGTGATGCGGGCGGGATCGATCCTGGCGCAGGGGCACCCGCGCGAGGTGATCACCGCCGAGCTGCTGAACGAGGCGTTCGGGCTGCGCGCCGAGGTGATCGACGACCCGGTGGGCGGCCGGCCGCTCGTCGTACCGATCGGCCGCACCCACGTCCGGCCCGGCGGGCTGACCCTCGCGGGACGCGGCGACGAACCGCCGAGCCGGTGAGATCGGATGAATATGTGACTTCAACTCGGTTGAAATAAAGGTGAGTTGGGAAGTTAGGATAGGCTGGCCTCACTCATTTGGGCCAAGGTGTGACCGCCCTTGTACGGGGCGCCGTGGACAGCCCGAGAGCAAGGGGTTCTGGATGCTTCTCCATCGAACGGGGCCCATGGGGCCATGGCGGCGGACGGCGGCGGTCCTGTCCGCCGCGGTCCTCGGTCTCGGCCTCCTCGCGGGGTGCGGGTCCGGCTCGGCGGACAAGGAGGGCGACGACGCCCCGGCCGGCGCGGGCGGCACGTTCCCGGTCACCGTGGAGCACGCGTTCGGATCGACGGAGATCACCGAGGCCCCCCGAAGGGTCGTCTCCGTGGGCTACACGGACGACCAGGCCGTCCTGGCACTCGGCACCAAGCCGGTCGGCATGGTCGACCAGTACCCCAACCCGGCGGGCCGGTCCCCCGACATCAACACCCAGTGGCCCTGGGTGAAGGACAAGTGGGGCGACACCCGGCCCGAGGTCGTCATGAAGAACGGCGACCAGGGCCCCAACTACGAGAAGATCGCCGCCCTGCGGCCGGACCTGATCATCGCGGTCTACTCCGAGATCGACGAGGCCGCCTACGAGAAGCTCTCCAGGATCGCCCCGACGGTGGGCCGCACCAAGGGCGAGAAGGAACCCTTCAGCGCCCCGTGGCAGGACAACGCAGTGCACATCGCCAAGGCGCTCGGCAAGGAGGACGAGGGCACCGAACTGGTGCGGGGCATCCAGGACAAGCTCGACGCGGCCGGGAAGGCGCACCCGGAGTTCAGGGGCCGGACCGCCGTCGCGCTGTCCTGGTACAAGGACTCGCTCGCCCCGTTCACCTCCACCGACGTGCGCGGACGGCTGGTGACGGGCATCGGCTTCACCTACCGGACCGGGATCGACGAGGCCGCGGACGGCAAGTTCTTCACCGTGCTGTCCCCCGAGCGCGTCGACCTGGTCGACGCCGACCGCATCTTCGTCATCAACGACGAGGCGGACACGGCGGCGCTGAAGAAGTTCGAACTGTTCACCAACCTGCCCGCCGTCAAGAACGGCAAGGTGTCCTACCTGCTGGACAGCGAGGGACCGGCGGTCGGCGCCGCCATGTCCCAGGGAACCCTGCTGTCCCTGCCGTACGCGATCGACGAGCTCGTCGCATCGGCCGGCCGGGGATGAGGCACGAACCGCCGCGCCTGCGCCCGGGCCCGGTCGCCGCGTGAGCGCCACCGGCACCCGGGCCACCCCGGCGACCCTGCGCACGGCGACCGGGGGCGAGGCCACCCGATGGGTCGCGGCACACTGCCGCCGGACACCGTGGCTGACCGCCGCCACCCTCCTCGGCACGGTGGCCGGGGCGGCGCTCCAGGTGCTCCCGGTGCTCCTGCTGGGCCGGGTGGTCGACGGTGTGGTCGGGGGCGAACCCCGCTCGGTCCTGGTCACGATCGGGGTGTGGATGGCGGGAGCCGCACTGCTCGGCGCGGCGGCCACCGCGGCATCGACGTACCTGATCGGACGGCTGGGGGCGGACCTGCTCGCACGGCTGCGGGAGGGCGCCGTCCGCGCGGTGCTGGGAATGCCGAGCGCCCGCGTCGAACAGGTCGGCCGGGGCGACGTGCTGTCCCGGGTCGGCGACGACGTCGCCGTGCTGTCCAAGGGCATGAGGACGGCCGTCCCCACGGTGTTCTCGGCGGGAGTGCTGGTCCTCATCGCCACGGCCGGCATGTTCGGCCTGGACTGGCGGCTCGGCCTGGCCGGAGCCGGCGCGCTGCCTGCGTACGGGCTGGCCCTGCGCTGGTACCTGCCCCGGTCCGCGCCGCTCTACCGGAAGCAGCGGGTGGCCCAGGCCGACCGGGCGCAGGCACTGATCAGCGGTCTGAACGGCATCGACACGGTACGGGCCCACCGGCTGGAGGGCGCCGTCCGAGAGAAGGTCACCCACGAGTCGTGGCGGGTGCGCGAGCTCGGCATCGAGGTGTTCCGGCTCTTCGGCCGGTTCGTCGGCCGGGAGAACCGCGCCGAGTTCATCGGACTGGTCCTGATCCTCGTGGTGGGCTACGCCCTGCTGGAGGCCGACGCCGCCAGCCTGGGCGAGGTGTCGGCGGCCCCGCTGATGTTCCACCGGCTGTTCACCCCGCTGGGCGCCATCATGTTCACCTTCGACGAGGCGCAGAAGTCGGGCGCGAGCCTCACCCGGCTGGTCGGGGTGCTGGGGGAGCCCGCAGAGGAACGGCTGGTGGGCGACGGGGCCGTCGCCCCGGCGGACGCCGCACCCCACCCGGTGACGGTGGAGGGGCTGACGTTTTGCTACCCCGGCGCCGACGAACCGGTCCTGCGGGACGTGAACCTGTCCATCCCGGCCGGTGGCTCGCTCGCCCTGGTGGGGGCGACGGGCGCGGGCAAGTCGACCCTCGCCGCGCTGATCGCCGGCATCGGGACCCCGCAGGCCGGGTCGGTGCGCATCGGACCGCACGACCTCGCCGGTCTGGACGAGGCCGGGGCGCGGGCCCTGGTGAGCATCCTGACGCAGGAGACGCACGTGTTCTCGGGGCCGCTCGCCGAGGACCTGCGGCTCGCCGCGCCCGACGCGGACGACGGACGGCTGACGGAGGCGTTGCGCACGGTCGGTGCCGACCGGTGGGTCGAGCTGCTGCCCGACGGGCTGGACACCGTGGTCGGCGAGGGCGGCGAACGCCTGGACGTCACCAGGGTCGCCCAGATCGCCCTGGCCCGGCTGGTGCTGCGCCACTCGCCGGTGATGGTGCTCGACGAGTCGACCGCGGAGGCGGGCAGCGCGGGCGCCGCCGAGCTGGAACGGGCCGTTTCGGCCGCCTGCGCGGGCCGGACCACGCTGTTCGTGGCACACCGGCTGACCCAGGCGATGGCGGCGGACCGGATCGCCGTGCTGTCCGCGGGGCGCGTGGCGGAGGAGGGGACGCACGAGGAACTGGTGGCCCTGGGCGGCCAGTACGCGCGGCTGTGGCGCGCCTGGCGGGAGGGCAGTTAGGCACATCCGGGTCAGTTGGGCCAACGCGTATGCCACGGAAGGATGCTGAGTCTTCGATGAGGGAATCGGGCGCTCCCCGCGTACTTTTTTCTCCCACCCGGCTGGCGGCCCTGCGCCGGCGAACCGGCGACCACGACGACCGCACCCTCGTCGAGGCGTGCGCCGTCGCACTGGCGTACTGGGCGACCGGCCGCGGCCCCGAGGGCATGGACCTCACCCCCGGCACACCGTTCGCCGACGTCCTCGTACGGGTCGACAACGGGGGCTTAGGGAAAGGGAGCTGGGAGATCGGCCCGGACGGCCGGAGCATCCTCGTCCCCGACGGCGTCGCACCGGCCGAGGCGCAGCTCGCGCTGGACGACCTGGCCGACTTCCCGGACCGGCCCATCGGCACCGTCGGCCCGTCCAGTACGGCGGAGCGGATTGAGACCCTCGCCGGCTGGAACGACACCCGGGCCGACCGGGACCGTCCCACCGTCGTGGAGATGTTCCGCGAACAGGCCCGCGCCAGGCCCGACGCGGTCGCCGTCGTCGACGAGAAACTCACACTGACCTATCGTCAGGTCGATGAGTACTCGGCTCAGTTGGCCCACCACCTGAACGGTCTGGGGATCTCCTCCGAACAGGTCGTCGGCATTTCGCTGGACCGCTCCGCCGAGATGGTCGTCGGGCTCCTCGCCGTGCTCCGGGCGAACGGCGCGTTCGTGCCGCTCGATCCGCGCTGGCCCGCCGCGCGCCGGGCCGTCGTCATCGAGGACGCCCGGGTCGTGCTCCAGCTCAACGCCTCGGGCGGGCACGACGCGGACGAACCGGACGCCGTGGCCGTCGACCTCGACGACTGGGGATTCGCCGACCACCCCGTCGAAGGGCCCGAGGCGGCCGTCCCGGGCGCCGCGCTGGCCTATGTGATCTTCACGTCCGGATCGACCGGGCGGCCCAAGGGCGCCATGATCCGGCACGAGGCGATCAGCGAGCGCCTGCTGTGGCAGGTCCACGAGATCCTGGGCTTCGGCCACGACGACGCGTCCCTGTTCAAGGCACCGCTTTCCTTCGACATCTCCATCAACGAGATCTTCCTGCCCCTGGTGTCCGGCGGCAGACTGGTGGTCCTGCGGCCCGGCGGCGAACGCGACCCGCACCACCTGCTGAACGTGATCGCCGAACAGCGCGTCACCTTCACCTACCTGGTGTCGTCCATGCTGGACGTGCTGCTGGAGATCGCGGGCGACTCCGGCGGCCTCGACAGCCTGCGGCACGTGTGGTGCGGCGGCGAGGTGCTGACCCCGGAACTGTACGAGCGGTTCCGCACCCGCCTCGACATCCCCATGTACCACGGCTACGGACCGGCCGAGACGACCATCGGGGTCTCCCACGTCGTCTACCGGGGCGCCGCCGAACGCCTGTCGACGTCGATCGGCAGGGCCAACCCCAACACCCGGCTGTACGTGCTGGACGACGAACTCCGCCCGGTCCCGACCGGGGTCGGCGGCGAGCTCTACGTGGGCGGATTCCTCCTGGGCCGCGGATACGTCAACGCCCCCGGCCTCACGGCCTCCCGGTTCGTGGCGAACCCCTTCGCCGATGACGGGTCCCGGCTGTACCGGACCGGCGACCTGGCACGCTACGCCCCGGACGGCTCGCTGGACTTCCTCGGCCGCGCCGACAACCAGGTCAAGATCCGCGGCATGCGGCTGGAGATCGAGGACGTCGAGGCCGGTCTCGCCGAACACCCCGGCGTACGGCACACCTGCGTCGTCGCGAGGAAGAACCCGGCCGGCGGCACCCACCTGGTGGGGTACGTGATCCCGGCCACGGGCGACGAGGACCTGCGGGCCGAGGACGTCCGGGAGTGGGCCGCCCGGCACATGGTGGAGTACATGGTGCCCGCCCACCTCGTCGTGATGAAGGAGTTCCCGCTCACCGCGAACGGCAAGCTCGACCGGGCCGCGCTGCCGGAACCCGGCATCGGCACCGGCCCGTTCGCGGAGCCCGCCACCGACGAGGAACGCGCGGTGTGCGCGGCCGTCTCGGCGGTGCTGCGGCTGGAACGGGCCGGCGTCGACCAGGACTTCTTCCGGCTCGGCGGGGACAGCATCCTGGCCATCTCGCTGCTGGGCGCGCTGCGGGAGGCGGGCCTCCACGTCACCGTGCGGCAGATCTTCACCCACAGCGTCCTGGGGGCCCTGGCCGCGGTGGCGAGCCGGCAGGAAGCACCGGCCGCGGACCGCGACGACGTCGCGACCGGTCCCGTCGTGGGACCGCCCGTCGTGCAGTGGCTCGGCGGGACCACGGACGCGATCGACGGCTTCGTGCAGTCGGTCGTGCTGAACACCCCGGCGGAGCTGACCGCCGACGCCCTCGACGAGATCCTCGCCGCCGTGCTCCGGCACCACGACATGCTCCGCGCCGAACTGGTGCGCGGCGACCGCTGGGGCTTCGTCGTCCCCGAGGCCGGGCGGGCCGTCGTGGGATGGCAGGAGAGCGACCGTTCACCGCAGGAGTGCGTCGCGCTCGCCACCGAGGCGCTCGACCCGGAGAACGGCGTGATGCTGCGCGCCGTCTGGCGCCGCGGGGCGCGGCAACTGGTCCTGGTCGCACACCACGTCGTGATCGACGGCGTGTCCTGGCGGATCCTGATGGACGACCTGGCCACGGCATGGCGCCGGTACGCCGCGGGCGAACCGGTCGGACTGCCGCCCGTCGGCACGTCGTTCAGGCGCTGGACACAACTGCTGGAGCGCACGGCGTCCGCCACGGACCCCGCCCGCTTCCGGTGCTCCCTGCCGGGGACGGACGCACCGGTGGGCAGGCGCGCACCTGCCGGGACCGACACCGTGGCCAGGGAACGGACCCGGACCGTCTCCATCGGCGCCGAGGAAACGGCCGCGCTGCTGGGCACGATCCCCGCGAAGTTCCACGCGGGCGTCAACGACGTGCTGCTGACCGCGCTCGCCGTCGCCCTCGCCCGCTGGCGCCGTGACCGGGGACAGGACCAGACGTTCGCCCACATCGAACTCGAAGGACACGGCCGCGAAGGACGCTTCGTGGCGGACACCGCCGGATTCGAACCGGAACTGTCCCGGACCGTGGGCTGGTTCACCACCCTCTTCCCGGTCGTCGTGGACCCCGGAACGGCGGTCGACCTCACCTCGCCCGCCTACCTGACCGCCGCGCTCAAGGCGGTCAAGGAGGACCTCGCCCGGGTGCCGGACAACGGCATCTCCTACGGAGCCCTGCGGTACCTGACCGACAACGGGCCGACCGGCCCCGCCCCGCAGGTGCTGTTCAACTACCTGGGCCGCTTCGACGCCGGTACCGGAGGGGACTGGCAACTGGCAGGTCCCGCAGGGCAGTTGGGCGAGAAGCGCGATCCCCGGATGCGTCTGCCGCGAACCCTGGAGTTCAACGCGATCGCCGAACCCGGCGCGAGCGGCGCCCACGAGCTGGTCACCACCGTCTCCTGGCCCGACGGGTTGTTCACCGACGAGGACATCACCACCATCGGCCGGTACCTCCGGACCACCCTGACCGCCCTGGCCGCACTCGAACACGGCGGCCACTCGCCCAGCGACTTCCCCCTGGTACCGCTCACCCAGGCCGATGTCGACGAACTGGACGGCCCGGCACTGCGGGACGTCCTTCCGCTCACCCCGCTCCAGGAGGGCCTGTACTTCCACTCCGTCTTCGACGGCGACGCGACGGGCAGCTACGTCGAACAGCAGCTGCTCACGCTGGAGGGCGAGGTGGACGCCGACCGGCTCGCGGCGGCGGCGACCCGGCTGCTCGTGCTGCACCCCGACCTGGCCGCCCGGTTCACGGCCCTCGCCGACGGCCGGGTCGTCCGCGTCCTGGAGAGCGGCGCGACGGCACCCTTCACCGTGCTGGACCGCCCCCTCGCCACCGACGACGAGATCCGCGACCTCGCCGAACGGGACCGCCGCACCGGATTCGACCTGGCCACCGGGCCGCTGATGCGGTACACACTCGTACGCACCGGCTCCGGCCGCGACGTCCTGGTGCAGACCGTGCACCACATCGTCGCCGACGGCTGGTCGGTGCCGCCGATGCTCCGCACGCTGCTGGCCGAGTACCACGCGCCGGGAAGCGGCCGTCCGCGCGGCGACCACCGCGACCACGTGCGCCGCCTCGCCGCGCACGACCACGAGGAGAGCGACCGGGTGTGGCGCGGCGAACTCGCCGGCCTGCCCGGCCCCTCGCTGGTCGCCGAGGGGCACATCCCCTCCGGACGGTTCGCCGATGCCGTCGTCGAACCGTCCGGCGACATCGACGCCGCCGCCCGGTCGGCCGGCGTACCCCTGAGCGTGGCCGTGCACAGCGCGTGGGCGGTGACACTGGGCGGCGTCCTGCACCGCCGGGACGTGGTGTTCGGCTCCACGGTGTCCGGGCGCGACGCGGCGGTGCCCGGCATCGAGGACCTGGTGGGCCTGTTCATCAACACCATTCCCGTACGCGCCCGGTGGACCGACGGCACCACCGCCCGAGAACTGCTCGCCTCGGTGCGGGAGCACCAGGGCAGGGTGCTGGCGCACCAGCACGTCTCGCTGGCGAGGATCGGCCGGCAGGCCGGCACGAGTCCCCTGTTCGACACCCTGGTGGTCTTCGACGTCGCGACCGACGTGGCGGACCTGCGCGGACCCGACGACACCCTGGTCGTCACCGGCATCGCCAACGAGGGCGCCCCGCACTACCCGTTGACCCTGGTGGTGGAACGCACCCCCGACGGCCGCCCGCGCTTCAACCTGATCCACGACGGGGAACTGCTGCGCGAGGAGAGCGCCGAGGCGATCCTGCACACCTTCACCCGGACCCTCACCGGCCTGCTCGACCGGCCGGACACCCCGGTCGCCGCGGCGGCCCCCGGCCCCGTCCGGCCCCCGGCGCGGTTCGCCCCGACGACCCTGGGCGAACTGTTCGACGCCGCCGCGGACCGCGACCCGGCGGCCACCGCCGTCACCGGGTGCGCCCTCGACGGCTCCACCCGCTCCCTGACCTACGGCGAACTCGCCCGGGAGAAGGACGAGTTGGCCTCCACCCTGCGCGCGGCCGGGGCCGGTCCGGGCGAGCTGGTCGCCGTCGCCCTGCCGCGCTCCCCGGAACAGGTCGTCGCCCTGGTCGCGGTCGTCACCGCGGGCGCCGCGTACGTACCGCTGGACCCCGCGTACCCGGACGAACGCCTGGCGTACGTCCTCGCCGACACCGCCCCGCGGGTCGTGCTCGTGGACCGCGAACAGCGGGGCCGCTTCGCCCGGCTGCTCGACCGGGCGGGCGTGCCGGCCCGGCTGCTCGTCCGGGACGACGAACCGGCGCCGCCCACCACCGGACCGAAGGCCGGCCCGCACGACCCGGCGTACGTGATCCACACCTCCGGCTCCACCGGCCGACCCAAGGGCGTCGTCGTCCCGCACTCGGCCGTGGTGACCCTCCTCGCGAACACCCGGTCCGACATGGAATTCGGCCCGCACGACGTATGGGTCCAGTTCCACTCCTCCTCCTTCGACTTCGCGGTCTGGGAGCTGTGGGGCGCGCTGGCGCACGGCGGCGAACTGCTGGTGCCGGAGTACGGTCTGACCCGCTCCCCGGTCGACTTCCACAAGCTGGTCCGCGAACGCGCGGTGACCGTGCTCAACCAGACCCCGTCGGCCTTCCACCGGTTCGTCGAGGCCGACCGGCACTGCGCCGAACCGGTCACGTCCCTGCGCCGGATCGTCTT
Source organism: Streptomyces sp. NPDC006435 (assembly GCF_040612315.1). Classification (NCBI taxonomy): domain Bacteria; kingdom Bacillati; phylum Actinomycetota; class Actinomycetes; order Kitasatosporales; family Streptomycetaceae; genus Streptomyces; species Streptomyces sp. NPDC006435. Next base: position 31,213 of record NZ_JBEXPY010000027.1, on the reverse strand, counting down.
CGGCGGCGAGGCGCTGGACCCCGGACGGCTGCGCGGCTGGGTCGAGCGGTACGGCACCGCCTCGCCCCTGCTGGTCAACATGTACGGCATCACCGAGACCACCGTCCACGTCACCCACCGGGTGCTGACCGACGAGGACTTCGGGCCGGGCCGCGACGTCAGCCCGATCGGCGGCCCCCTGCCCGGCCTGGTCACCCATCTGCTCGACGACCGGCTCCGGCCGGTGCCGCCGGGCCGGGTGGGCGCCGTCTACGTCGCGGGCGACCAGGTGGCGCTCGGCTACCTGGGGCGGCCGGGACTCACCGCGGGCCGGTTCGTGGCGGACCCGTTCGCCGGCGACGGCTCCCGGATGTACCACACGGGCGACCTCGCCCGCCGCACCCTCGACGGCGAGCTGGAGTTCGCCGGCCGGGCCGACGACCAGGTGCAGCTCATGGGCTTCCGCGTCGAGCCGGGTGAGGTGGAGTCGGCGATCAGGGAACTCGACGGCGTCGTCGACGCGGCCGTCACCGTCGCGGACAGCGGCGACCACCTCGTCGCGCACGTCGTGGGCCGGGCACCCGGCGACCTCGTCGACCGGCTGTCCGCCGCGCTGCCAGCGCACCTGGTGCCGGGCCGGGTGCTGACGGTCGCCGCCCTGCCGCTGACGGTCAACGGCAAACTGGACCGCGGGGCCCTGGCCGCGAACGCCGCACGGACCGGCCCCCCGACGGCCGCGGAACCCGCCGTACGGAACGAACTCACGGGGAACGGGGGCGACTTCGCGCTCGACGCCCTGGTCGACGTCTTCGCCCGGACACTGCCCGGCGCCGCCGTGGACGCCGACACCGACTTCTTCGGCGCCGGGGGAGACAGCATCGTCGCCATCACCGTGATCAACCGGGCCAGGGCGCTCGGCCTGCCGCTCACCCCCCGGGACGTGTTCCTGCACAAGACACCACGAGCCCTCGCCGACCACCTGCGCACACACCTCCCGCGGCCCGCGGAGCCCGCACCGGCCCGCCGCGAGAACGGCCCGCTGCCGGCCACCCCGATCATCCTGCGCCAACGGGAACTGGGCGGATCACTCGCCCGGTTCGCCCAGGCCAGGGCGCTTCCGGCGGCCGAGGGCACCGGACTGGCCGACGCCCGGCGCGCCGCGAACGCCGTCGTGGCCGCGCACCCGGCCCTGCGACTGCGGCTGCGCGTCGAACACGGCGTGTGGGCCCTGAGCACCGAACCCGCCCGCGAGGCCGTCGTCGTCCCCACGGACGCCGCCGACGCCACGGCAGCGGCGAACGAGGCCGCCGACCGGCTCGACCCCGAGGCCGGGGACGTCATCGCCTTCTCCTGGCTGGAGGCGAGCCGCACCCTGGTCGTCACCGTGCACCACCTCGCCGTCGACGCGGTGTCCTGGCTGATCCTCCTCGACGACCTGGCCACGGTCATGGGCGGGGCGGACCCGGCACCGCCGACCACGCCCTACGCCGAGTACGCCGAGGCGCTGGCGGCGCGGGCCGTCCGGGAGACCGACGGCCTCGGGCACTGGATCACCACGCTCCGGGCGCCCGTGCTGCTGCCCGAGGTCCGGTGCCTGCGCGAGAGGGCGGTCGTGCTCGGCCCCGGGGCGAGCGATCGCGTGACGCGCGACGCGCCCGCAGCCCTCGGCACGGGCCTCACCGAACTGTTGTGCGGAGCGCTGCGCACCGCCCTGACACATGTTCAGCCCGTGCCCACCGACCTCGCGGTCGAACTGGAACGGCACGGCCGCGTCCCGGTCCTGGAACACCACGACTACACCCGCACCATCGGCTGGTTCACCGCCATCGCACCGGTACGGCTCACTGCGCACACCGACCCCGTCGCGGCCGCCCGCGAGGTCGCCGAACGCCTGCCGGACGAGCACGCGCACCTCGCCCACGGCCGGCTCAGGTACCTCAACCCGCAGACGGCACCCCTGCTGGCCGCCCGCCCGCAGGTGCTGTTCAACTACCTGGGCCGGGGCGGCGAGTCCCGGGCACCGCACATCACCGGCGCCGACCGGAACGACCGGTACGCCGTCGAGGTCAACGCGTGGACCGACGACACCACCGGCAGCCTGCACGCGGTCTTCACCCTCGCCGACGGAGTGCCCGACGAGATCACCGGACACTGGCTGGACGCGCTGGAACACCTCGCGGACGCCGCCGCGACGGCCGAGCGCACGGCACCGGTCACCCCGCTCCAGCGCGGTCTGTTCTTCCAGGCACAACTGACGGGCCCGGCCGGACACTACGTCGCACAGAACTGGTTCACCTTCGACCGGCTCCTGGACACCGACGCCCTGGCCGAGGCGATGGCGTACGTGATCGCACGACACCCGGCCGCGGGCGCCGGCTTCACCACCGACGACGACGGCGACCCGGTCCAGGTGCTCGGGGCGGGCCGGCGCGTCCCCGTCCGCACGGTCGCCCCGGCGACGGACGCGGAGGTCGAGGCGCTGCGCGTCCGGGACCGGGAGACGGGATTCGACCCGGCCGAGCCGCCGCTGATCCGGCTGACCGCGGTACGGCTGCCCGACGGCCGGGACGGCCTGCTGCTCAGCCACCACCTGCTGCTCTGGGACGGCTGGTCCCGCGAGATCGTGCTGCGGGACCTGTTCGAGGCGTACGAGGCCTTCGCCGCGGGCGAACCGCCGACCGCCGTCCCCGCCGTGCCGGGCTTCGAGGACTACGCCCGGGAGCTCGCCGCCAGGGACCCCGGGGCGTCGAACCGCTTCTGGGCGGAGCACCTGGCCGCGCTGCCGGGCCCGACCCTGCTCGCCGGACCGGCCCCGGCCCTCCCGGACGGACTTCCGCACGCCCTCGTGCACACCGTGTCCGCCGAACTGTCGGACCTGCTGCGGGAAGCGGCCAGGACCCACGGCGTCACCCTGAACACGGTGCTGACCGGCGCGTTCGGCCTCCTTCTCGGCGCCCGCACGGGCCGCGGCGACGCCGTGTTCGGCGTGACCGTCTCGGGCCGGGAGGGCGAGGGCCACGACGGCATCGTCGGGGTGCTGCTCAACACGGTGCCCATGTGGACCCGGGCCCGGCCCGACGACCGGGTCGGCACCTACCTGGCGGCCGTGCAGGCGGCCAGGGTCGAGGCGATGGAGCACGAACACCTGGGGCTCGGCGAGATCCAGCGGGCCGCCGGGCACGACACCCTGTTCGACAACCTGTTCGTGCTCCAGAACTTCCTGGACCTGGACGCGTTCGCCGAGATGAACACCCGGCACGGCATCACCTCGGTGACGGCCGACGACTCCACGCACTACCCGTTCACCTGGGTCGTCACGCCGGGCGACCGCCTCACGGTCAAGCTGGAACACCGCGACGACGACCACGCGGGAGCCCGCCGCCTCCTCGACGACTACCTGCGCGTGCTGGAGGACCTGGCCCGGTCGACGGGACCGGTGGGCGCGCTGCCCGGCCCGGTGCCCGCCCCCAAGCCCGCGGAACGCACGGACATCGGCACGGACACCGTCGTCGACCGCTTCGACCGGGCGGCGGACCGCGACCCCGGGCGGGTCGCGCTCGTCGCCCACGGCTCGGCCCTGACCTTCGCCGAACTCCGGGACCGCAGCCGGGCCCTGGCGGGCGTGCTCGCCCGGCGGGGCATCGGCCCCGAGAGGACCGTGGGCCTGGCGATCCCGCGCTCGCCGGACTCGATCGTGGCCCTGTTCGCCGTGCTGCGCGTCGGCGCCGCGTACGTACCGCTGGAACTGGACCACCCGGACGAACGGATCGCGACGATCGTCGCGGACGCCCGGCCCGAGACGATCCTCACCGTGAGCGCCGTGGCACCCCGGCTGAGCGGCGACCTGATCGAACTGGACCGCCCGCTGCCCGGGGCCGACCCGTACGTGACGTTCGCACCGGACGACCCGGACCGCCTGCGCCACCCCGCGTACACGATCCACACCTCCGGATCCACCGGAAGGCCCAAGGGCGTGGTGACCGAGTACGCCGGGCTCACCAACATGCTGATCAACCATCAACGGCGGATCTTCGAACCGGTCCTCGCCGAGCACGGCCACCGGGTCTTCAGGATCGCGCACACCGTGTCGTTCGCGTTCGACATGTCGTGGGAGGAACTCCTGTGGCTCGCCGACGGTCACGAGGTCCACATCTGCGACGAGGAACTGCGCCGCGACGCCCCCCGCCTGGTCGAGTACTGCCACGAGCACGGCATCGACGTCATCAACGTGACCCCCACCTACGCGCAGCAACTGGTGGCGGAGGGCCTGCTCGACGACCCGGCACGGCGGCCCGCCCTGGTGCTGCTGGGCGGCGAGGCCGTCGGCCCGGCACTGTGGCAGCGGCTCGCCGACACCGGGGGAACGGCCGGCTACAACCTCTACGGGCCCACCGAGTACACCATCAACACCCTCGGCGTCGGCACCTTCGAGTGCCAGGACCCGGTGGTGGGCGTGGCGATCGACAACACCGACGTGTACGTACTGGACCGGTGGCTGCGGCCCGTGCCCGACGACGTCCCCGGCGAGCTGTACGTGTCGGGCGTCGGCATCGCGCGCGGCTACCTCGGACAGAGCGCCCTGACCGCGCACCGCTTCGTCGCTTGCCCGTTCGGCGGACCCGGCGAACGCATGTACCGCACCGGGGACCTGGTGACCCGCCGGCCCGACGGGAACCTGACGTACCTGGGCCGCACCGACCAGCAGGTCAAGATCCGCGGACACCGGGTCGAACCCGGGGAGGTCGAGGCCGCGTTCACGGCACACCCGGCGGTGCGGTTCGCCGCCGTGGTGGCCCAGCCCGACCCGCAGGCCGACGGCGCGTACCGGCTGGCCGCCTACCTCGTGCTGGAGGACCCGGAGGGCGCGGACCTGGCCCGGGTCGCCGCCGAGGCGGGCGCCGGACTGCCGGACTTCCTGCGCCCGACACATTTCGCCAGGGTCGACGGCATCCCGCTGACCGTGAACGGGAAGGCCGACACCGGGGCGCTTCCGGAGGCCAGGCCGCTCGGCACGCTGACCACGACGGGAGAACGCGGCCCGGGGACGGAGACCGAGACCGCGGTGTGCGAGTTCTTCGCCGAGGCCCTGGACCTGGACGACGACGAGGTGAGCGCGGTGAGCGATTTCGTGTCCCTGGGCGGACACTCCATGCTGGCGGTACGGCTGACCGGGCTGCTCCGCCGGGAGTACGGTCCCGTGATCACGATCCGCGACCTGCTCACCCTGCGGACCCCCGAAGCGATTGCCCGTCACCTCGATGAGAGCTCCTGACATGCGAAATTCCCGGCCGGGAGCGGACATCCTGCGGACCGCGCTGCGCCGCAACGTCGGCGCCATGGTCCGGGGCACCGTCCTCATGGGCCTGTACCAGGCGGGGGAGACCGCCTTCCCCATCGCGCTCGGCCTGATCGTCGAGCACACCATGCGGGACCGCGGCCCGGCCGCGCTCGGCCTGTCGATCGGGGCGCTGGCCGTGATCATCACGACGGTGTCGCTGTCGTGGCGGTTCGGGATGCGCGTCCTGCAGAAGGCCAACACCACCGAGGCGCACCGGTGGCGGGTGCGGGTGGCCGCCCGGGTGCTCCAGCCGGTGGCCGGGGATACGGATCTGAAGTCCGGCGAGGTGCTGACCATCGCCACCGAGGACGCCGACCAGACCGCCGACATCATCGAGGTGGTGCCGCTGCTGGTCAGCTCCCTGGTCGCGGTGGTGGTCGCGGCGCTCGCGCTGGGACTTGCCGATGTCCGGCTCGGCCTGCTGGTGATCGTGGGGACCGTCGCGATCCTGTCGGTCCTGGCTGTGCTGTCCAGGCGGATCGGGGCCAGTACCCGCGAACAGCAGGCCCGGGTGGCGCGGGCGGGCGCCAAGGTCGCCGACCTGATCGTCGGCCTGCGCCCGCTGCACGGCTTCGGCGGCAACCACGCGGCGTTCGGGGCCTACCGGAGGGTCAGCACGGACGCGCGGCGCCAGGCGATCACCGTCGCCGGGGTGAACGGCACGTACGAGGGCACCGCGCTGGCCCTCAACGCGGTGCTCGCCGCCGCCGTGTCGCTGACGGCCGGCTGGCTGGCGTTCGGTGGCGGGATCACCGTCGGGGAACTGGTCATGGCCGTGGGCCTCGCGCAGTTCATCATCGAACCGCTGAAGATGTTCTCGGAGATGCCCAAGTACGTGATGATCGCGCGGGCCTCGGCCCAGCGGATGGCGCTGGTGCTCGACGCCCCGCCGGTGACGACCCCGGGACCGCGCCGCCCGGCGAAGGGCGGCGGCCTGACGCTCGACGGGGTCCGGTACGGGGCCCTGCGCGGGCTGGAGTTCGAGGTGGAGGCCGGTGCGTTCGTGGCGATCACCGCCTACCGGCCGCGCGAGGCGGCCGACCTCGCCTCGGTCCTCGCGGTGAACGTGCCGCCCGACGCGTACGGGGGAGCGGTGCGGCTCGGCGGGCAGTCGCTCGCGGAACTGTCGATCGAGGCGGTCCGCGAACACATGCTGGTGAACCCGTACGACGGGGAGATCTTCGCGGGCACCCTCCGCACGAACATCGACCCGTCGGGCACCGGCCGGATGGTCCCCGAGGCCATCGAGGCGTCCATGCTGACCGACGTCGTCGCCCTGCACCGCGAGGGACTCGACCACGAGGTCCGCGACCGCGGGGCGAACCTCTCCGGGGGGCAGCGTCAGCGGCTGTCCCTGGCCCGCGCCCTGGCCGCGGACGCCGAGGTGCTGGTCCTGCACGACCCGACGACCGCCGTCGACGCGGTCACCGAGCAGCTCATCGCGCGCAACGTCGCGAAGCTGCGCCGCGGCCGCACCACGGTGGTGCTCACCAGCAGTCCGGCGCTGCTGGACGCCGCCGACCGGGTTCTGGTCCTGGACGGCGGCGTCATCACCGCCGAGGACACCCACCGCAACCTCCTCGCCGGCAACGAGGAGTACTGCCTGGCCGTGGCCCGCTGAGGCGATCGGTCGGGCGGTGGGGGCGGTGCGTCCGGACGCACCGCCCCGGCCGGTTCAGGCCAGTGCCCAGGCGACATCCCTGAGCAGGGCGTGCCGCCAGCCCGCCCGGTCGTGCCCCGAGGCCGAGCGGGAGACCCGCACGGTCGCACCGGCACGTTCGGTCAGGGCCTCGGTCAGCTCGCAGTGGGGCAGCATCCGCGTCTCGTGCTCCCCCACGTCGAACGCGCACCGCAGCCCGGACAGATCGGGGCCCCGCCGCAGACGCGCGGCGACGGTGCCCCCGACCGGTCCGCCCAGGGGGTCCGCCAGGTCCACGGCGCCGGGCGTCCACCAGAAGGAGGCCGACTGACAGGCGACGCGGGAGACCAGCTCCGGGAACTCCAGCGCCGCGTACAGCGCGCTCAGCCCGCCCAGGCTCTGCCCGGCGACCACCAGCCGGTCCGGATCGGCCGGTACGCCGGACTCCGCGACCAGCGGCAGCAGTTCGTCCCGGACCGCCTCCCACAGCTCGGGCCGGCACCCGAACTCGGCCTGCCGGTCCCCGGCCGGGAGGAAGACCAGGGTGACGGGAGGCACATCACCGGCGGCGACGGCCGATTCGAAGGCGGTCATGGCCGGGTGCAGGTACAGCCAGTCGTCCCCGTCGAGCAGCAAGACCACCGGACCGCCGCCGCCCACCGGATGGACGCGCACGGTGCGCCGCCGCCCGCCGAGCCGCCCGCCGGCCCAGCGGAGCCGGGTGCGGGGGAGGGGCAGGACGTCGTCGGCGCCGACCGGGGGCCAGTGCGGCTGGGCCGGGGCGTCCGGGGTCGCGGCGATGGACCGGTCGCCGCCGGCACCGACCGGGTTGAACGGGTCGGCGTGTGCCGCGCCGTCCGCGAGGATCCGGTAGGTCACCCGCAGCCGCGCCGGCATGCGCACCAGGGCGTACCAGCAGTCCGTGGCACCCCACCGGCGCAGGGGAACCGGTGGCGACCAGCTCTCGAACTCGATGACGGCCGGGGAACCGCGCCACAGGAACAGGGCCGGCCGGCCACCGTCGTCGGCGGGCACCGGAACGGGCGTCCGCGCCGCCGCCCAGAACGCGTCGGTGCCCGGTTCGCCGGGCGGTCCGAATGCGGCGAGGGCTTCCTCCGCCACGTGCATGAACGTCTCCTTGTGAGGGGGAGGGGGAGCAACTAGGCTCGTCATGCATTAGGTGAGCCTAACCTAATGCACCTTCTTCCCGGTGCGGGGCTCCGGTACGCCGACCTGACGGTCGGTCATCAGGGGTTCACTGCCGACGTGTTCACCCCGAGGAGGAACCGAAGCATGAGCACCAACCCGTTCGACGACCCCGAGGGCCGCTTCCTGGTCCTGGTGAACGACGAGGGACAGCACTCGCTCTGGCCGTCCTTCGCCGAGGTCCCCGGGGGATGGGCGGTCGCCCTCGGCGAGAACACCCGGGAGGCGTGTCTGGAGTTCGTCGAGACCAACTGGACCGACCTGCGCCCCCGGTCCCTCGCGGCCGCCACCGACTGACCCCGCGCGACCGGCGGCCGGGATTCACCGGTCGTGGCGGGTGGCCGGGGCTCGGCCGCGCTCGTGGAGGTACGCCTCCAACTCGGCGGCCCCGGCCAGCATCGCCCGCCCGCGAGCGGACACCCGGTCGTGCCAGTTGCGCAGGGCGGCCTCCAGGGGCTCCAGTCCGCCCGCCGACCGCACCTGGGCGATCAGCGGGGCGATCTGCTCCAACAGGTAGCCGCCCCGCCTGAGTTGATGGGCCATCCGGGCATCCCGTACGTCGGCCCCGTCGTAGACGCGGTATCCGGTCAGCGGATCGCGGCGAGGCCGAAGCAGCCCGGCGCGCTCCCACTTGCGCAGCGTCGCGGGCCGGATTCCGAGCCGCCCCGCCAGATCCCCGACGAACATGCCACCGGATCCGGGTGCCACCGCGCCGGATCCGGGTGTCGCCGCGCCGGGTCCGGGATCGGGGGCGGACGCCAGGTCGCGCAGGGCGTCCTCCACGGCCCGGAGCGTTCGCCGGTCGTCGAGCAGTTGGGCATGGCTCTCGTCGATGAGACGGAACGCCTCGTCGGTCTCGCCCCGGTTCACGGCCCGCATGATCGACGTCGCCGTCCGGTGGCCGTGGCCGGGCACCAGGGCGAGGAACGTGCGCAGGGCCCGCGCGTGCAGCGGGGCGTAGGTGCGGTGGCCGTGCGGTGTGCGGTCGGCGGCCGGAAGGATGCCGGCCTCCTCGTAGTTCCTGACGGCCTGTGTGGACAGACCGTGCCCGCGTGCCAGGTCGATCGGCCTGAGACGTTCACGGCTTTGAAGCTTTCGTCCCATCGAGCCCCTCGCATCGCGCAAAAGTTTCAACCGAAGGTTCAACGATACCGTTCAGGGCATGGCAACCGACATCAAGGAAACCATCCATGCCGTCGAGGCCGCCGCCATCATGCGGCTGCTCCCGAACCGGCCCCGGATGCTCGCCCTGGGCGAGCCCACCCACGACGAGGACACCCTGCTCGACCTGCGCAACGAGCTCTTCCGGCAGCTCGTCGAGCAGGAGGGCTACCGGACAATCACGGTCGAGAGCGACTGCGTGAGGGGCCTGGTCGTCGACGACTACGTCACCTCGGGCACGGGCGTGCTCGACGAGGTCATGGAACACGGATTCAGCCACGGCTGGGGCGCCCACGCGGGCAACCGCGAGCTCGTGCGCTGGATGCGCGCCCACAACGACGGCCGACCCGCCTCCGAACAGGTCCGCTTCGCCGGTTTCGACGGCCCGCTGGAGATCACCGCGGCGGAGAGCCCCCGGCAGACCCTCACCGCACTCCACGACCACCTCTCGGCCCGGGTGGACGCGGACCTGCTCCCCTGCACCGCGGAAACGCTCGACCGCCTGCTCGGCCCCGACGACCGGTGGACCGAGCCCGCCGCGATGACGGACCCGTCCCGGTCCGTGGGGCGGTCGGCCGATGCCGACCGGCTGCGGCTGATCGCCGACGATCTGGTGGCACTGTTCGACGCGCGGACGCCGTACCTGGCCGAGGAGGTCCCGCAGGACGAATGGGACCGGCTGCGGCTGTACGGGCGCACCGCGACCGGCCTGCTGCGCTACCACCACTGGATGGCCGACACCTCACCGGCCCGCATGAACCGGCTGGTGGGCCTGCGGGACCAGATGATGGCCCACAACCTCCTCGCCCTCGCCGAGCGGGGCCCGGTGCTCGTCCACGCCCACAACTCCCACCTCCAGCGGGAGAAGAGCTCGATGGGGATGTGGCAGGGGCCGGTGGAGTGGTGGAGCGCCGGGGCGCTGGCGGGTGCCGGGCTCGGCGGCGAGTACGCCTTCGTGGCCACGGCCCTCGGCACGATCCGCCACCGGGGCGTGGACGCACCGCCGCCGGACACCCTCGAAGGGCTCCTGCACGCACTTCCGGAGGACCGTTGTGTCGTCGACGCCCGGCGGCTGGCGGCGGTCCTCGGTGACACACCGCCCGCGCCCCGCGTGTCCCCCTGGTTCGGTTACGCCCCGTTCGACCCGGCCCATCTGGCGGACAGCGACGGCATCGTGTTCGTCAAGGACGTCCCGGGTGGGGCCTGACGCCCGGAGCGCTGTCGGGCGGGGCCCCGGGCCCCGGGCGTCGGGCGTCGGGCGAATTCCTATCCGGGGTAGGGGTCGTAGCAGTCGAGGGCGGGGTTGTAGAGGACGTTCCAGGTCCTGGCGCCGACGATTCCGTCCTTGGTCAGACCGTGGCACCCCTGGATCCACTTGATCTTGGCGCGTGTCTTGCTGCCGAAGGCGCCGTCGACGCCCAGTTTGGGCACGCCGCCCCAGATGTTCGACAGGCACTGGGCCTGTTTCACCGCCGCTCCGGTGTTGCCGTACTGAACGGTCGGGCGGTGGGTCGACGAGACGTGGGCGCAGCCTCCGGGTGCGGCGCCGGCCGATGGCGCACCGACTCCCAGGAATCCGGCGGCGAGTACAGCGGCACCCAGGACGGACGTGATCCGGTTTTTCATGGCACCTTCCCCCACTCAAATAGTCACTATGTGTGACATTTTGTGAATGTAAGGATGTGAAGGTTCTCTGTCGAGAACGCCGGGACGAATTTCGGTCGGCAACCTTGTCTCGCGTGCCGTCTGCCGGGCGGGATCGGCGGGGGCGAACCGGTCCGTGTGTTCGAACCCGAGGTCGGGATGCGCCGTCGGGAGGCGGCGTGCCCCGGCTTCCCGCGCCTGCTCCCGACGCCAGTTCGAGAGCGGCCCGGCGGTGAGACTGGCCGGATTTCGACGAGGCCCCGCCGCCTCCACCCGGGGAGCCCTATTCGCTGTGCACGATCTGGATCAGGTTGCCGCAGGTGTCGTCCAGAACCGCGGTGGTGACCGGTCCCATTTTCAGCGGTTCCTGGGTGAAGCGCACCCCGAGCCCGCGCAGCCGGTCGAACTCCGCCCGCACGTCGTCCACGGCGAAGGAGGCGGCCGGGATGCCGTCCGTCACCAGGGCCGTCTTGTACGGCTTCACGGCGGGGTGGCCGTCGGGCTCCAGCAGCAGCTCGGTCCCGTCGGGGGCCTCCGGCGAGACCACGGTCAGCCAGCGGTCCCTGCCCAGGGGGATCTCGTTCTTCTTCACGAAGCCCAGTACGTCGGTGTAGAAGCGCAGGGCCTTGTCCTGGTCGTCGACGAAGACGCTGGAAAGGTGGATCCTCATGGGGTGCTCTCCGGTGTGTCGGGCCTGAGCCACCGGGCCACGATGTGTTCGAGGGGTTCGGTGTCCAGGTCGTGGAACTTGTAGCGGCCCTGGCGACGGGAGAGGACCAGGCCCGCGGATTCGAGTACGGCCAGGTGCTGACTGATCGCCTGACGGGACAGCCCCAGGCCGTGCTTGGTGACCAGCCGTGAGCAAATCTCGAACAGGGTCTGGCCGTTCCGCTCCGTCAGCTCGTCGAGGATGAGCCGGCGGGTGGGGTCGGCCAGTGCCTTGAAGACATCTTCCGCCATGACCGAATCATAGGCAAGCATCGACTTGCCTATCAAGTCGGGCGGCTGCCGCCACCCGCCGGACCCGTCGCGGTGATCCCCGCCTCCCCGGCCCGTTCCCGCACGGCGGCGACAGCGGCTGCGGCACGGCAACGCGCGGTGCGTTGTCCGGCAGTTGGTAGCGTGAGCGCCGTGACAGAGCTGGAAGAAATGGTCCTGACCCCCGACGAGCGGGCCCGGGGAGTCCAGGCCGACAGTGTGTTGTTCGTGATGGACTGGACCGGCGAGGACCACCCGGGGCAGCTGGCGGAGTTCGTGGCCGGTCGGGTACGGGCCTTCGGGGCGGACCCGGCGGACGTGGACACGAGCGCCGTCCGCCGGGCGGCCGAGGCCGACCCGGCCCTGCGCCGGGGCGACGTCCCGGTCCGCCAGCTCGACCACCTGGCCGGTGTGCTGGCGGATCTCGGCTGCACGCTCGTGGTGCTGGACAGTGGCACCGACACCTACGAGGTGATGGTCGCGCTGACCGACGGGCACGAGCCGGCCGGGCTGACGCACCAGGGCGTCCCGGTACGGGCCTGGGGCTCGGCGCCCGCGCAGACCCTGGTCAGCCTGGACTGCCCGGGCTGCTCGCAGATGCTGGTCTGGGAACTGCCTGCGGACCAGACCCTGGCCGGTGAACACTGCGACTGCGGAGCCGCGTTGTTCGACGCCGCGGGCCACCCGCTGCCCGGCGTCACCCTCCACGACTGAACCGCTCGGCACCCCGGCCCGCTCGCGGCTGCCCCGCACGGCGTGCACGGGCGACGGCGCGGCCCGGGCCGGTCCGCGGACCCGGCGGGCCGGGTTCCGGTGCTTCCGGCCCGCCGTCGCCGTGTTCATGCTGCGACGGCGGGTCCGCCGCCCGCGGTCAGTCCTTCAGATGCTCCAGGATGCGGTGCATCCCGCTGTTCCAGTTCTCCTTGAGCGCCGCGACGGCCGAGTCGAGGTCGCCGCGCTGCAGGCACTCGGCGATCCGCTCGTGCTCCACCGCAGAACGTTCCAGGATGTCCTGGTCGCCCAGCGCCACCCGTTCGTAGCGGTGCATCGTCACCTTCAGGGAGGTGATCAGCTTCATCAGGCGGTCGTTCGTGCAGCCGGACAGGAGCAGGTCGTGCCACGCGTCGTCGTAACGCTCTATGACGTCGTGCGGCGCCTGCGGTGCCGAGAAGGCGCGGGCCTCCTCCAGGAGGCGCGGGGCGATCTCCGCCAGGTGCCCGGGATCGCTGGACTCCAGGGCGAGTGCCTCCAGCGTCGCGACGATCGCGGACAGGTCGCGGAACTCCTGCGCGCTGAGCGGTGTGAAGCGGAAGCCCTTGCCGCGCTCGCTGGTGATGACGCCCTCGCGCTCCAACGTGATCAGCGCCTCGCGCAGCGGTGTGCGGCTGACGCCGAGTTCGGTGGCGAGCTGCCCCTCGTTGATCGGTGAGTTGGTCGCGATCGTGCCGCGCCCGAGGCGCTTGATCAGTTCCTCCTTGACCTGTTCGCGCAGCGGGCGGTTTTCGATTGGCATGTGAGGCTGCCCTCCCTTCGGTCCGGTCGATTATCCGCTACCGGCAGATCACGCGGTACCGGCGCCGTCGACCGGGATGATCGCCCCGCTGAGGAACGCCGAGGCGTCGGAGGCGAGGAACGCCACGGTCTGGGCGATGTCGCGGGGCTGCCCGATCCGGCCGAGCGGCCGGTCGGCGGCGTCGGCGTAGAACGCGTCGGAGCTCTCACCGAGCTGGCGGGCCTCCTCGGCGAGCATTCCGGTCGCCGTGTCACCGGGGCAGACGCAGTTGACGCGGATGTTGTCGGGGCCGTGGTCGATGGCCATGGCACGGGTCATGTTGACGACGGCGCCCTTCGACGCGCAGTACGAGACGGCCCGGCCGCCGCCGCGGATGCCCCACCCGGAACCGGTGTTGATGATGGAGCCGCCGCCCCGGGCCACCATCCCCGGGATCACGAGACGGCTCATCAGCATCACCGAGCGGATGTTCACGGCCATCACCAGGTCCCAGTCGTCCTCGGTGATCTCGCAGACCGTGGAGCGGCGGATGATGCCGGCGTTGTTGAAGAGGACGTCCACCCCGCCGAACCGCTCCTCGGCCGTGCGCACGACGGCCTCGCAGTCCTCGCGCCGTGACACGTCGCAGCGCACGAAGACCCCGCCGGTGTCCTTCGCGGTGCGTTCGCCGCCGTCCGCGTCGATGTCGGCGATCACCACACGGGCGCCGAGCTCCGCGAGGACCTGGGCGGTGGCACGGCCGATCCCGGCTCCGCCACCGGTCACGATGGCGCGCTTGCCGTCGAGGGAGATCATTCTGGGCTCCTTCTGGAAGAGGGGAGGGAGATTACGGAGGTACGGGTCATCCGGTCAGGCGGTACAGCGAGGTGCGCCGCCTGCCGGTGATGACGGGGAGATAGCCGGACAGCTCCGCGTCGAGCGCGTCGTCGCCGGTGTCGAGGAGGAGCGGACGGCCGCCGAGCGCGGCCAGTTTCTGTTCCGTGCACAGCACGAGCAGGCGCTCGCGACCGCCCGCCGTGCGCAGGACGCGCGGCGAGATCTGCTGGTTGCCGCGGCCGAGGAGGAAACCCTGGCCGCCGATGGGGGAGAGGGCGATCCAGGCGGGGCCGGCCGAGAGGAGGGCGGCCTCGCCCGCGTCGCGGGCCACGACGCACGGCGGCCGGTCCGGCCGCAGGCGGAGCACGTCGACCCCGGTCAGGGAGACGTCCGCGCCGAGCGCCGCAGCGACCGCCCGGGTGGTGGTGCCGGGGCCGAGCACGAGCAGCCCGTCCCCGACGCGCTCGGCGACATCGGCCGCGATGCCGCCGACCGCGTCGGGCGCGGCGACGGTGCTGCCGGACTTGCGCTGCTGCACCCGCACCGGTACGTCGGGGACCGGCAGCCAGCCGAACAGCCGCGAGGCGACACGGCCCTCGCCCAGGGCGTCCTCGTCCCGGTCCATCACCTCGGCGTCCCGCAGCCGGACGGCGCCCCCGCGGGCGAGCCACGCCGCCGCGACCTCACCGGCGGCGCGCGGGCCGACGGCGAAGACCGCCGAGTGCATCTTCACCCCGGTCGGCACGCCGAGGACCGGGCAGGGCGCCCCGCCGAGGGCGCCGAGCACGTCCCGCGCGGTGCCGTCGCCGCCCGCGAAGAGCAGGAGGTCCACGCCCTCGGCGACGACGGCCCGCACCGCGGCGTCCGTGTCCGCGGCCGAGGTGTCCCGCCCGGCCCCGGCGGCGTACACGACCTGCCCCGCGAGCCCCGCGGCGGCCACGGAGTCGGCGCCCAGGGGACCGGCTGCGGTGACGACGAGGAGCCCGGCGCCCGGTGTCCCGGACCTCGCGCCGTCGGGACCGGCCGGCGCGAGGTCCCCGCCACCCGGCTCCTTCCCCGCCGACCGCCCCGAACGCGCCGCCAGTTCGCTCAGGGCGGCGGTGGCCCGCGCCCCCGCCGAGGGGAGCGCGCCCAGCGAGCGCGCCAGGCGGAGCCGGTCCGGGCCGTCGGTGCCGCCCAGGCCCACCCGGCCGCCGAGACCGGCGACCGGGTTGACCACCAGGCCGACCTTCCTCACCGCTCGGCCTCGCCGAGCACCTTGCGGCGGTAGGCGCGCCAGGAGACCGCCCAGACCGCCGGGTCGTCCAGGGCCTCCGGGCGGACCCGGTGGATGGTCGAGCGGTGCGGCGCCGTACGGACGGTCCCGGGGTCCTCGTACGCCTCCCGGGCGACCTCCGCGAGGATCGCCGCGTACTCGTCGAGGTCGGCGCGGGTGTAGGACTCGGTCGGCTCCAGCGTCATGGGCTCCGGCACGACGTACGGGTGGTGGCTGGTCCAGTAGTGCGTGCCGAAGTCCGCGGCGCGCAGACCGAGGTCCTCGGAGTGCAGGCCGGTGTCCTGGTGGAGCTTCTCCCAGCTGTAGCGGACCTGTTCGACGCGCGGACGTCCCGCCGCGTAGGGGACCGAGACCCCGGGGATCTGCCGCACCTTGTGGAGCAGGTAGTTGTTGTTGAGGACGGCCGTCTCCGCGGCGGCCCGAAGCCCCGGTGCGCCGAGCGACATGATCCAGGCGTACGCGCGGACCAGGTTCGGCACGACCCCGTAGAACGGCCGCATCTTGCCGACCGACTCGGGCCGGTTGTCGTCCAGCCGGTACCTGCCCGTCCCCGGGTCCTTCTCGACCGTCGGGCGCGGCAGGTACGGGGCGAGTTCCCCGGTGACCGCGCACGCGCCCGCCGCCGGGCCGCCGCAGGCATGCGGCGTCGAGAACGTCTTGTGCAGGTTGAAGTGGCACAGGTCGAAACCCGCGTCCCGGGCCCGTGTGATGCCGAGGATGCCGTTCGCGTTGGCCTGGTCGTACGAGCACAGGCCGCCCGCCTCGTGCACGATCCGCACGAACTCCTCGATGCGCGGGTTGTAGATGCCCGTGTCCTCGGGGTTGGTGATGAGGAGCGCCGCCGTGCGCGGACCGACCGCCGCCCTGAGCGCCTCGATGTCCGGGTAGCCGTCCGCGTCCGGGTGGAGCGTGATGACCTTGAAACCCGCCGTCTTCGCACAGGCCGCGTTCGACGGGTGGGAGAAGATCGTCGTGATGATCTCGTCGCGCTGCTCCAGCTCCCCGCGGGCGGCGAAGTAGGCGCGGATCATCGCCACGTTGGTGTAGATCGCGGCGGAACCGGCGCCCGGCTGGAGCGAGACCCGGTCCATGCCGGAGATCTCCTTCAGGAGCTGCTCCAGAGCGTGGATGATCCCGAGGACGCCCTGGACCGTGTCCTCGTCCTGGAGCGGGTGCAGCGCCGCGATCCGCGGGTCGCGGACGAACTGGTCGTTGACCTTGGGGCTGTACTTCATGGTGCAGGTGCCCTGGCCGACGTCGATGTTGAGGTCGGCGCCCAGGTTCTCCTGCGACAGGCGCAGGTAGTGCCGCAGGACCTGCTGCTGGGACATCTCCGGCAGGGCGGGCGGCTGGGCCCGGCGCAGGACCGCGGGCACCTCGGCCGCCGGGACGGACGGGTCCGGGGCCGGTACGAGGACACCGCGCTCACCCGGCGAACCGAGCTCGAAGATCAGCTCCTCGTCCCAGGACGCCTGCCGGAAACGGCGCAGGCGCGGCTTGCCGGCGATGCGTGCCTGATCGGGGGAGACGGACACGGGCGTGTGCGGGGCGGTCACTTGACGATCTCCTCCAGGGTCGCGGCGAGCCGGTCGATGTCGGCCTTGGTGTGGACTTCGGTGACGCAGTACACGGCCTCGTGCTCGCCGGTCGGCACACCGCCGAAGATGCCCCGCTCCTTCAGCGCGGCACGGATCTCGGCGGCGGTCCTGCCGCCCGTGTAGCGGACGGTGAAGTCGGCGAAGTGCAGGGCGTCGCGGTACGGGACCTCGATGCCGGGCACCTCGGCGAGACGGCCGCGGGCGTACGCGGTGAGCGCGAGGATCGTGTCACCGATCTCCCGCATGCCCTGCGGCCCCATCAGCGCGAGGTAGACCCCGGCGCCGATGCCGTGCAGCGCGGCGGCCGTGCCGACCCACTCCTTGCCCTCCTCGCGCAGTGCGAAGGAGGTCCGTTCGTAGGCGACGTCACCGAAGCCGTACTCGCCCTCGACGGCGGTCGGCACCAGGCCGAACAGCCGCGAGGGGTACTCGGCGACCAGCCTCTCCTCGTCGCGGGTGGCGATGAAGCCCGCGTTGCCGCCGCCGAAGCTCTGGTGGATGCCGAGCGGCTGGATGTCGCCGCAGGTGATGTCGGCGCCGTGCGCGGAGGGCGGCGCGAGCGCGCCGAGCGCGATCGGGTTGCAGCCCACGACGAACAACGCCCCGGCCCCGTGCGCGAGTTCGGCGAGAAGGGGCAGTGCCCCGTCGACGATGCCGAGCGCGGACGGCATGTCCGCGTACACCGCCGCCGTGTCACCGGCGGCCAGTTCCCCGCGCACCGCGGCGAGATCGGCGCAACCGGTGTCCGGATCGACCGGGACCACCACCACGTCGTGGTCGGGGCGCACGTAGTCGCACACCCGGGAGAGCTTGTCGGCGTCGATCGCGGTGGCGACGAGCACCCGGCGGCGGCCGGTGATCCGGCCGGCCATGCGCAGGGCGGTTCCCGCGGCCTGGAAGCCGTCGTACACCGGGACGTTGACGACCTCGACGTCGAGCAGCTCGGCCATCATCGACTGGTACTCCCACAACGCCTGGAAGCGGCCGTGGTCCTCGTAGGGCTCGCCCGCGTACGCCGTGAGGAACTCGCTGCGGTTGACCACCTCGTCCACGACCGCCGGCACGTGGTGCTGGTAGCAGCCGGAGCCGAGGAAGCTGAGCACCTGCCGGGTGGAGGTGTTGTGGCCGAGCAACCCCTCCATGTGGCGGGTGAGTTCGGCTTCCGAACGCAGCGGGTCCGGGAGATCGAGGGGGCGGTGCAGCCGGATGCCGTCCGGGATGTCGGCGTAGAAGTCCTCGACGCTCGCCGCGCCGATCTCCGCGAGCATCGCCTGCCGCACGGCAGGGACCGCGTTGGGGATGTAGGGGTGGACGAAGTCCTGGGGTGACGTCATGCCGCGCCTTTCGCGTGAGCCGGCCCGGCCGGGCCGGTCGTGAACCACAGCAACGAAAGTCTTTGGGTGTACACCTCTTGACGGGAAGCGCCGTCATTCAGTGTTCTGAATACAGCATTAGGCATTCAGGCTCCAGGAGGCAAGAGTGTCAACACGGCCCACCCGACGGGTTGTTCTGGCCACGGGTCTCGCGACCGCGGCATCGTCACTGGTCAGCGGATGCGCCATGGGGGGCACGGGCGGCGGGGACGCCCGTGACATCGGTGGCGGGAAGAAGGAGAAGGAGGGCAAGGTCAGCGGGAAGATCACCGTCTGGTCGTGGGACGTGGCCGCCAACGCCCTGAAACGCCTCGCCCGCGCCTTCGAGGAACGCCACCCCGGGGCCACCGTCGACGTCACCGACATCGGCTACGACAACGCCGCCGACAAGATCACCGTGGGCCTGCGCGGCGGCTCCGGCCTCGCCGACGTCCTCACGATCGGGGGCACCCAACTGCCCCGCTACACCGGCAACTTCCCCCAGGGCTTCTACGACCTGAGCAGCCTCGGCGGCCGCTACGGGGGCGACTTCGACCGCGCCTCCTGGCGCACCGTCACCGGACCGGACCACGAGGTCTTCGCCCTGCCCTGGGACATCGGCCCCTGCGCGCTCTACTACCGCAAGGACCACTTCCGCGCCGCCGGGGTCGACCCGCGAAAGCTCCTCACCTGGGACGACTACGTGGAGGCGGGCGTCCGCATCAAGAAGGCCACCGGCCACAAGCTGCTCATCATGGACACCACCGACACCGGAATCCTGTCCATACTCCTCCAGCAGCAGGGCCAGTCCTACTTCAAGAACGGCCGGGTCGCGGTCGACAGCCCCGAGGCCGTGAAGGCCCTCACCCTGATGAAGACCCTGCACGACCGGGGCCTGATCGACTACGAGAAGGGCTGGAGCGGACTGGTCACCGGCACCAAGGAGGGCAAGGCCGCCACCACGCCCACCGCCGCCTGGTGGACCGGCACCCTCACCGAGGAGATGCCGGAGCTGAAGGGCAGGTTCGGCGTCGTGCCGCTGCCCGGCTTCACCGCCGACGGCCCCCGCACCTCGAACGAGGGCGGCTCCACCCTCTGCGTCCCCGCCCAGAGCAAGAACCCCGAACTGGCCTGGGCCTTCATCGAATTCGTGCTCACCGACCGGGCCAACCAGATCTCCATGCTCAAGCGCGAGGGCCTCTTCCCCGCCTACCTGCCCGCGCTCGAGGACCCGTACCTGAGCGCCGGCCAGGAGTACTTCGGCGGGCAGCCGGTCCTCGACGTGTTCGCCCGGCTCGCCCGCAGCATCCCGCCGGTCGAATACACCAAGGACGACGCCAAGGCCGTCGACATCATGGTCTCCGCCGTCACCGGCGTGACGCTCCGCGGCAAGGACCCGCGCGCCTCCCTGGAATCGGCGGCCCGGCAGATCGCCGCGGCCACCGGCCGCGAGAGGATGAAGTAGCCCGATGGCCGTCACCACCGCCCCCGAGCGGCCGGTCGCCCCCGCCCGGGCCCCGGCCCGCCGCGTCCGACGACGACGCCCCACCGCCTGGATCTTCGCCGGGCCCGCCGCCGTCCTCTTCGCACTCTTCTTCGCCTACCCGCTGGGCGCGAGCCTGGTGCAGAGCTTCACCACCGAGGAGGCCGGAACCACCCGCTGGGCCGGACTCGACCAGTACCGGCGGATGATCGACGACCCGGTGTTCCTGAAGTCCCTGCTCAACACCGGGGCCATCCTCGCGATCCAGGTCCCCGTCATGATCGGCCTCGCACTCGTCCTCGCCGTCCTGCTCAACCAGTCCTGGCTGCGCTTCCGCGGCACCTGGCGCGCCGTCTACTTCCTGCCCGCCGTCACCACCCTCGTCGCGTACGCCGTCGTCTTCCAGGTGCTCCTCAAGACCGACGGCGGACTGGTCAACCAGATCCTCGGCGCCGTCGGCGTCGGACAGATCGACTGGCTCAACAGCCCCACCTGGGCCCGGATCTCCCTGATCGTCTCCCTGACCTGGCGCTGGACCGGCTACAACGCCGTCATCCTGCTCGCCGGACTCCAGGCCATCGGCAAGGAACAGTACGAGGCCGCGGCGATCGACGGCGCCGGCACCCTGTCCACGTACGTCCGTGTCATCCTGCCGCAGTTGCGCCCCGTCGTCCTGTTCTGCGTGATCACCTCCACCATCGGCACGCTCCAGCTCTTCGACGAGAACTACGTCCTCACCCGGGGCGGCCCCGACGACGCCACCCTCACCCCGGTCCTCTACCTCTACCGGGTCGGCTTCCAGCAGTTCGACTTCGGCTACGCCGCCGCCATCGCCTGGGTCGTCGTGCTCCTCATCGCCGCGATCTCCGCCCTCCAGTACCTCGCCTTCGGAAGGGAGCGCCGCCGGTGACCGCCCTCCCGCAGGCCCCCGTGCGCGTCCACCCGGCCCGGCGCGCGGGCCGCGTCCTGGTCCGGCTGTTCCTCGTGGCCGGCGCCGTCGTCAGCCTGGTGCCGTTCCTCTGGATGGCGATCGCCTCGACCCACTCCACCTCGGAACTGTTCCGCTCGCCGCCGCCCTTCCTGCCCGGCGGACAACTGCTCGACAACCTCGTCCGGCTCCAGGACACGATCGGCTTCGGGCGGGTCCTGCTCAACAGCGCCGGCATCGCCGTCGTCCACACCGTGCTCAGCTCGCTGATCTCCGCCATGTGCGGCTACGGCCTGGCCAAGTTCCGCTTCCGCGGCCGGGGCCTGCTGCTCGGCGCGGTGCTCGCCACGATGATGATCCCCTTCCAGGTCCTGCTCGTACCGCTCTTCCAGATGATGGCGAGCATCGGCTGGATCGACTCCTACCAGGCCGTGGTGCTGCCCTTCCTGGTGAACTCCTTCGGCATCCTGCTGATGCGGCAGAGCTTCGTCGACTTCCCCGACGAACTCCTCGAATCGGCCCGCATCGACGGCTCCGGCGAACTGCGCACCTTCTACCAGGTGGTACTGCCGTGCGTACGACCCCAGCTCGGCGCCCTGGTCATCTTCACGTTCATGGCGCAGTGGAACAGCTTCATCTGGCCCCTGCTCATGCTCAACTCCGAGGACAAATACACCGTGCCCGTCGCACTCAACACCCTCACCGGGCTCACCCACGTCGACTACTCCGGCCTGATGCTCGGCTCGCTCCTCGCCACCCTCCCGCTGATGCTCCTCTTCCTGCTCTTCCAGCGGCAGTTCGTCGCCGGACTCCTCGGCGGGGCGGTGAAGGGATGACCCCCCTGACCCGCGTCCCCGGCATCCTCTACGGCGGCGACTACAACCCCGAGCAGTGGCCCGAGGAGGTCTGGGCCGAGGACGCCGCGCTGATGCGCGAGGCCGGCGTCACCATGGTGACCGTCGGCGTCTTCTCCTGGGCCAGGATCCAACCGGGGCCCGACACCTGGGACTTCGGCTGGCTCGACCGGCTCATGGACCTGCTGCACGCGCACGGCGTCGCCGTCGACCTGGCCACCGCCACCGCCTCACCGCCCGCCTGGCTGATCCGCGCCCACCCCGACATCCTGCCGGTCACCGCCGACGGCGTACGCCTCGAATTCGGCTCCCGCCAGCACTACTGCCCCTCCTCGCCCGAGTACCGCGCCGCCGCGCTCCGCCTCACCCGGGCCGTCGCCGAACGCTACGCACACCACCCGGCCCTCGCCCTGTGGCACATCCACAACGAGTACGGCGACCACGTCACCGAATGCTTCTGCGCCCGCTCCGCCGACCACTTCCGCAGCTGGCTCACCGACCGGTACGGCACGATCGACGAACTCAACCACGCCTGGGGCACCGCCTTCTGGTCGCAGCGCTACGGCACGTACGACGAGATCGAACCGCCCCGCACCGCCCCGGGCCCCGTCAACCCGACCCAGCTCCTGGACTGGCGGCGCTTCTGCTCCGACGCCCTGCTCGAATGCCACCGCGCCGAGCGCGAGGCCCTGCGGGAGGCCGGCCCGGACATCCCGGCCACCACCAACTTCATGTCGATGTTCAAGGCACTCGACTACTGGAAGTGGGCCGAGCACGAGGACCTCGTCTCCGACGACGCCTACCCCGACCCCGCCGACCCGCGCGCCCACGTCCACGCCTCCCTCAACTACGACCTGATGCGCTCCCTCAAGGGCGGCCGGCCCTGGCTGCTCCTCGAACAGGCGCCGTCCGCCGTCAGCTGGCGACCGGTCAACGTCCCCAAGAAGCCCGGCCTGCAACGCCTCTGGTCCCTCCAGGCCCTGGCCCGCGGCGCCGACGGCATCATGTACTTCCAGTGGCGAGCCTCCCGCGCGGGCGCCGAGAAGTACCACAGCGCACTGCTCCCGCACCGCGGCACCGCCTCCCGCGGCTGGCGCGAGACCGTGCGCTTCGGCGCCGAACTCGCCCGGCTCGGCGAGATCGCCGGCACCACCTCCCGCGCCGACGTGGCGATCGTCCTGGACTGGGACTCCTGGTGGGCCCTGGAGGCCGAGGACCACCCCTCCTCCCGCATGCGCTGGCCCGACCTCCTGCGCCCCTGGTACGCGGCGCTCCACGCCCGCGCCGTCGCCGTCGACTTCGTGCCCCCGCACGCGGACCTCGACGGCTACCGGGCGGTCCTCGCACCCAACCTCCACCTGCTGCGGCCCGGGAACGCCGCCCGCATCGCCGCCTACGTGCGCGGCGGCGGCCACTTCGTGTGCGGCCCCTTCAGCGGCGTCGTCGACGGCCACGACCACATCCACGACGGTGGCGCCCCGGGTCCGCTGCGGGACGTGCTCGGCGTGTCCGTCGACGAGTTCTGGCCGATCCCCGACGGCGAGGAGGTACGGCTCGCCTCCGGCGCCGGGGCAACCATGTGGAGCGAGTGGATCGAACCCGGGGGTCCGGACACCGAGACCGTCGACACCTACACCTCCGGGGAGCTGGCCGGCCGCCCCGCCGTCACCCGCCACCCGTACGGCACCGGCACCGCGTGGTACGTCGGAGCCCACCTCGGCACCGGCATCGCGGCGGTGCTCGACGAGGCGCTGCGGGCGGCCGGCGCACGCCCCGTGCTCGATGTCCCCCACGGCGTCGAGGCGACCGTGCGCACCGGCCCGCGGGGCACGTACCTCTTCGTCCTCAACCACAACGACCACGACACCCGGACACCACTGACCGGCCCCTGGGCGACCGGCGGCACCGACCTGCTCACCGGCGCCGCCGTCCGCGACCGCATCGACCTCGGCCCGCTCGGCGCCGCGGTCCTGCGCCTCACCACCGACTCCCCTGGAGAGACCGACAAGTGACCGCACACAGATACCTGGGCGCCCTGACCGCGCTCCTCCTGGCCACGGGCACCCTCGCCGTGCCGCAGACGGCCGCCGCGCACACCCGCCCCGGGCCGTCCCCCTCGTACGCCGACGTCCTCGACCTGCACGGCACCCCCACCACCGCCGAGCCCGGCGACGGCGAGGACAACAACCCCGTCACCGTCTTCGCCGACCGGGGCGCCTGGCACGCCTACGCCCTGCCGGAGGACGGCGACACCGACGCCTACGGCGGCTTCTCCGGGCCCCTCTACATCGCCCAGGAATATCCCTGGTGGCTCAGCAAGTCCTTCAGCCGCATCAGCCTCACCGAACGCGGCCGCACCCTGGACCTGGCCGGCGGGGGCAAACCGCGCCTCACCTCGCTCCCGGGCCGGCTCCGCCAGTCCTACGACCTCGGCCGCGGGCTGCGCCTCACCCTCGAACTCCGCTTCGCCACCGACCGCAGCGCCCTGTTGCGGGCCGAGGTCCGCAACACCGGCCCGGCGCCCCGCACCCTGGGCGCCGAATGGAACGGCAGCCTGCTGCGGCCCGCCGACCGGCCGATGCGCGACGCGCCCTCGCTGGCCGCCACCCGCTCGGGCGTCGGCGTCGGCTTCGCGAAGGTCCGCGAGACCTGGGACTACCTCACCGACGGCACGGAACGCTTCGACGTCACGCACAAGGAAGCCGTCCGCACGACGGTGGACGGCGACACGTACCGCACCGAGGCGGTGCGGCCGGTGACCCTCGCACCGGGCCGCTCGCACAGCTTCGACTGGACCGAGTCCTACACCTTCACCGCCGCCGAGCACACGAAGGAGCAGGCGCGGGTCCGCGCCGTGCTGGCCCGCCCCCACGCCGTCGTCTCCGCGGCCGACACCCGCTGGCGGGGCTACGTCGCCGGGGTGACCCGGGGCGTCCCGGCCGACCGGCGGCGCACGGCCGTCAAGTCGCTGGAGACCCTCGTCACCAACTGGCGCAGCGCGGCGGGGCAGATCAGGCACGACGGCATCACACCGTCGATCTCCTACAAGTGGTTCACCGGCGGCATCTGGGCCTGGGACACCTGGAAGCAGGCCGTGGGCACGGCACGCTTCGCCCCCGGACTGGCCGAGTCGCAGATCCGCGCCATGTTCGACTGGCAGGTCAGCCCGGACTCCGCGACCCGCCCGCAGGACGCCGGGATGATCCCCGACGTCATCTTCTACAACGACCCCTCGCGCGGCGGCGGCAACTGGAACGAACGCAACTCCAAGCCCCCACTGGCCGCCTGGGCGGTCTGGAAGGTGTACGAGAAGTCGGGGAACCGGGCGTTCCTGCGCGAGATGTACCCGAAACTCGCCGCCTACCAGTCCTGGTGGTACCGCAACCGGGACCACGACCGCGACGGCCTCGCCGAGTACGGTGCCACCGTCGACGCCGCCAACGACTCGCCCGAGCAGCAGCGGCTGGCCGCGGCCTGGGAGAGCGGCATGGACAACGCGCCCCGCTTCGACGCCGCCCTCGGCACCGGCGTCGTCGCCAACCGGGCGGCCGACGGAACACTCCTCGGCCACTCCCTCACCCAGGAGTCCGTCGACCTGAACTCCTATCTCGCCGCCGACCAGGGCTACCTGGCACGCATCGCGGGCACACTGGGACGCACCGCCGACGCCGAACGGTGGAAGCGGCGGTCCGCCGCCACGTCCGCCGCCGTCCGCACGACGATGTACGTCCCCGCGGACGGCTGGTTCCACGACATCGCGCTCGATACCGGCGCACCGCTCACGGCCCGCGGACGCGGCATCGAGGGCGCCGTCCCGCTGTGGACCGGCACGGCGTCCGGAGCGCAGGCCCGTGCCGTGCGCGACAGGCTCACCGACCCGGCGGAGTTCGCCACCACCGTCCCGTTCCCGACCGTGGCGAAGAGCTCCCCGTACTTCTCGCCGACCGCGTACTGGCGCGGCCCCGTCTGGCTCGACCAGGCGTACTTCGCCCTCGGCGGCCTGCGCCGCTACGGCTACGACAAGGACGCGGACGCCCTGCGGGACCGGCTCGTCACCCACGCGGCGGGCCTCGCGGACGACGGACCGATCATGGAGAACTACGACCCGACCACCGGGGCACCGCTCAACGCGCCCGGTTTCAGCTGGTCCGCGGCACTGCTGCTGCCGATCCTGACCGGGGACGAGTAGCCGACGGGCGCCCCGCACCGGGGCGCCCGCGCACCGGGACACCGCCCGGCGGACGTCCCGGTGCGTACGGCCTCAGCACATCCAGTTCCGCTGGGCGGCCTGCCACGCCAGCTGCATCCGGGTGGTCGCGCCCGCGAGGGCCATCATCGACTGGACCCGTCGCTGCACGGTGCGCCGGCTGAGCCCCATCTGACTGGCTATGGCCTTGTCCGCGACACCCGCCACGAGCAGCGACAGCAACTGGCGGTCCGTCGCGGACAGTTCGTGACTGCCGGACGAGCCGTCCGTGCCGCTGACCGTTCCGGACTCGCTCACGTGGAGCGGCACCGCGTCCTCCCAGTAGCGCTCGAACAGGGCGACCAGCGCCTCCAGCAGACTGCTGTCGCGGACCAGCGCAGTGGTGGGCTCCTCGGTGCTGCCGCTCGGTCCGCCGGGGACCAGGGGACAGATGGCGATGGACCGGTCGGCGACCGCGAGGCGCAACGGCAGGTGCGGGACCGCACGGGCCGTCTCCCCGGCCCGCATGCCCCGCACCACGTTCGCGACGGCACCCGAGTCGTCGAAGAAAGCCCGCTCGTACAGGACGCGGTAGCGCACCCCGCGCGCCAGGGCGTCGTACTCGGCCTCGTTGCTCCCCGAGGGCATGGCCACGTACTGGGCCTTGCAGAACCACAACATCTCGTGGCGCGTGTCGTCCTGGATCCGGCGCAGGTGCTGGCGCAACGCCTCGGCACCGGTGATCACTTCGATGAGCTGGTCGGGATCCCGGCGGCGCCGGGTGCGCCGGTAGGTCTCCAGCAGATCGGTGACCGCCAGGCGCGCGTGGTCCAGGGCGTCGGACTGCTTCTGGAGGTGTGGCAGCAGGGCGACGTCCGGGGGAGTGGCCGCGAAACTGCGGGGCGCCCGGTCCGTCGCGCTGACCAGCCCCTTCGCGGTGAGTACCGTCAGTACCCGTTCGACCTCCGCCGCCGTCAGACCGGACTGCTCCGCGATCTCGTCCGCCGAGGCGGTGAGCAGGGTGACGAGAAGCCGGTACACGGTTTCCTCGGCCGGGGCGAGCCCCACTGCTTCCAGCATCGTGATCCTTTCCGCCCCCGCCGAACGTGCGGCGAGCGACGGAACGGCCCGGTGGGAACGGCAGGCGACAGGGACTCGCCGGGACAACCGCCGGTGGGCAACCGCACTATACGCCCCGGACATGTCCGGACCGGAAGGGGAAAGCGGCGGGTACGGAGGATTCGACCGCCTCCGTACCCGCCGCCCTTCAAGCCTTCGGGACCCCTTTCCCGCCTACCTGCGGAGCTCGTAGGCGCGTTCCACGGTCTGCTGGACCTTGTTGCCGGCGCTGTCGGTCGCCGTGACCCGAAGCGTCACGAACGTGTCGCCGTGGGTCCGTTCCGGCCGGCCGACGGCGGCCGTGAAGCGGTTTCGGCCGTGGTCCTCGGCCCGGGCCTCCTTCGACCAGGTCCTGCCGTCGTCGTAGGAGACCGCGAACCGGACGGAGACGCCGCGCGGTGCGGACAGTCCCTCCTGGTTGCGGACGGCCAGGCCCACGGTGTGACCACGCCGCGCGGCCACGGTGTTGTGCGCGTCGACCGGTACGTCGTAGTCGACCTGGAGCAGCGGGAGCACCGTCTTCCCGGTGGCGGTGTCCGAACGGAAGGACCAGGAGGTCCGGGTACGCGTGCCGAACCGCCACTCGGGGGAGACCCGGGAGGCCGACACGTCCAGCCGGTAGTCGGCCTTCCCCGGCGCCACCTCGAAGTCCTCCCAGGCATCCGTGGCGTCGGCGACCTTCTTGCCGTCACGGAACAGGCCGACGGAGACGGTGTCGCCCTCGGAGCCTTCGTCGCTCGTGCCGAAACCGCCGGTCCAGGCCTGGGACCAGTGGCCCGTTCCGGAGTCGTTGAACTCGGGGACGCGGAACGAGAGCACGTCGTTGGAGCGTACGGACGGTGTCGTGGTGCCGAGCGGGACGGACGGCCGCACCACGGCCCCGAACCAGTTGTCGGCCGGCTGCCTGCCGGGCCGGTAGGTCCGCAGGGAGTCGCGCATCCCGTCGAGCAGGGGCGCGTCGACGGTGCGGACGAGCGCGTTGCTCACCACGTGCAGCCACTGGGTGTCACCGGCGCTGACGTACTCGGTGCGCTTCGCCCCGGTGGGCACGTACCGGCTGTACTGGTTCCAGAAGAAGTTCTGGTAGGGACGGCTGCCGAAGCGCTGCTCGCTCGTCCAGGGGACGCCGCCGGCATCGGCGTACGTGGACTCGACGACGGCGCTGTTGCGGTCCGAGACGGTGTGCACGACGCGTTCGGGGATGCGGTCCTCGGACACCTGCATCACGTCGTACAGGTACG
The DNA here is from genome assembly GCF_040612315.1 of Streptomyces sp. NPDC006435. Classification (NCBI taxonomy): domain Bacteria; kingdom Bacillati; phylum Actinomycetota; class Actinomycetes; order Kitasatosporales; family Streptomycetaceae; genus Streptomyces; species Streptomyces sp. NPDC006435. Next base: position 2,902 of record NZ_JBEXPY010000027.1, on the reverse strand, counting down.
GGCTCCTGGCCGTGCCGGAGATCGCCACCGAGGTCCTGCGCCGCTCGACGCGTTCCAGCAGGGCGGCTCCCTCGGCCGCGCGCACGTTCATGGTGGGCAGGGGAAGGCGCTCGCCGTCCGGGGTCCACCGGCTCCAGGAGTAGTCACCCGGGGGGAAGACGAGCACGAGTCCGGCGGCACCGGCCTCGGACGCCGCCCGGGCGACTTCCACCGCGCGGGTGACGTCGCTCCTGACGACCGCGAGCCTGCCGCGGACACGGCGCAGATCTGGGGCGTCGGCGGTTCCCGCGTCGACGGCGGTCAGCCGGGTGCCCTTCGCGTCGAACAGCGGGGAGTCGTGCATGTAGTACGGGTCGAGGTCGAGCCGTGACCCGGGGACCCGCGCCTCCAGCAGCGGGGCGACGAGCTGCCAGCGGGAGGCGAACTCGAAACGGCCCTCGGTGACCTTCGCCGTGGGGCTGACGTAGAGCCGCCTGGCCAGGTCGAAGTACATCGTGCCCTGGATCAGGCCGTGACCGTCGAGCTGACGGTACGTCTGGTAGCTGACGATGTCGCGCTGCTCGGCGGGACGGGGCGTGCGGATCTCCACCCGGGTGGTCCTGCGGGCGTCCAGTGTGACGGTCATGTCCTTGGTGACCTTCACCTCGGGCAGGACGATCTCACGCAGTTCCTGGCCGTCCTCGGCGTTGTCCAGCGAGGAGTAGTTGAGCTGGTAGGTGCCCTCCTCGACCTCGGCGACGGCCGGCTTGGTGCTGAGGTAGCTCTCGAAGCCGTCGGCGCCCCAGATCGTCGGCAGCTCGGAGACGGGCTTGCCCTCGTGGTCGATGACCTTCACGGTGATCCGGTGCTTGGGGCCGTGGACCGAGAGGCTCGCCGTGGTGTGGACGGTCGTCCTGCCGTCGGCGGTGGAGGCGTTCACGTACCCGTAGTAGTCGCCCCGTTCGAGGACCGACGGGTCGACGCGCAGGGACACCTCGGCCGTGGCACCGGGGGCGACGCGGACCGAGTCGGCGCCGAGCCGTACCGCGCCCTCGGCGACCTCGCGACCGCCGGTGGTGGCGAGCCGGAGCGTCAGGCCGAGAGCGATCTCCGAGCCGGAGGTGTTGGTGTACCGGATGGTGGTGTCCTGGTCCCGCTCACCGCTCTCGCCCGTCACATAGGAGCCGAGCGCCACGGTCGCGGTCGCGGTGACCGGTGCGGAGGTCGCGGCCGCCAGGTCGACGCGGCCGCCGCCCTGTTCGGTCACCTGCTGGCCGGGCACCGGGTGGGCGGTGCTCACCAGCGCGTCCTTGAGGCGCGTGGCGTCCCAGTCCGGGTGCTGCTGGGCGAGCAGCGCAGCGGCGCCGGCGACGTGGGGGGTGGCCATGGACGTTCCGGAGGACGCGATGTAGTCGGCGTCCACCGGGGCGCCCATGGTGGTTCCCTCGGCGCGGGCGGCGACGATGCCGACACCGGGCGCGGTGACGTCGGGCTTGGCCACCCGGTCGGTCAGCCGCGGTCCGCGGCTGGAGAAGGGGGCCAGCGAGTCGTCGCGGTCGACGGCGCCCACGGTGAGTGCCGCTTCGGCCGCTCCGGGCGAGCCGATGGTCTGGCTGCCCTGCTCGCCGTTGTTCCCGGCGGCCACCACGAACAGGGCGCCGCTGCTCCTGGTCAGCCTGTTCACCGCGAGGCTCATCGGGTCGGTGCCGTCGGTGGGATCGTCCGAGCCCAGGCTCATGTTGACGACCCGGGCGCCGCCGGCCGCCGCCCACTCCATGCCGTCGATCACGGCGGACTCGCTGCCGTATCCGTCGTCCCCGAGGACCTTGCCGATCATCAGCTCGGACCGGGGCGCCACGCCCTTGCGCCTGCCGTCGGAGGCCGCTCCGGTGCCGCCGACCGTGGACGCGACATGGGTGCCGTGCCCGAAGGCGTCGTTGATCCCGGCACTGCCGGAGAAGTCCTTCGTGGCCGTGGCCCGGCCGGCCAGGTCCGGGTGGCCGAGGTCGGCGCCGGTGTCCAGGACGGCGACCTTGACGCCCTGGCCCTGGTAGCCGGCCTCCCATGCGGCGGGTGCGTTGATCTGCGCCGTGCTGCGGTCGAGCGTCGGGCTCACCCGGCCGTCCAGCCACACGGTGGCGTCGGTGGCCTCCAGGGCGGAGGGCGACTTGCCCGAGTCGTGGGCGAGTTGCTTCCAGAAACGGCCGAGGTCCTTGTTGCCGATGTGCAGCGAACGGGCGTTGATGCTGTCCAGCCGGCGTGCGGGAGCCGAGTCGTCGTTCAGCGCGGACAGGGAGTCGAGGGCGGAGACCGACGCGCCGGGCGGCCGGGAGACGATCAGCGGGAGGGCGTCGGTGTGCTTCTCGTCGAAGCCCTGCGCGAGCAGCCCGGTCACGTCGAAGAGCCGCCGGTCGACCTTCCCCGAGAAGATCGGGGTGATGGCGTCGGAGGGCAGGACGGACAGGACGCCGTCCTCCTCGGTGGTACGGAAGACGATGTTCTTGCGGCCGGGACCCGGCTGGACGGAGGCGACCTTCTTGCCGTCGGGACCGGCACTGACGGTCACCCGGTCACCCGTGATCAACCGCACCGTGGCGCCCGGGTCCGCGGGGGCCGAGCGGACGGGGCCGCCCTGCGCCGGGGAATCGGCGGAGACCGGCGCCACCGCGCCCGCGGTCAGCAACAAGGCCGTCGGTGCTGCCGCCAGGAGGCGGGCACGTCTCATTTTTCCAACCCTTCTTTCGGCACGACTGGAAACACGCTGTCCGAAAGAATCAGGCAGAGCCGGAAGGACTGTCACGGCTTCCCGGTGTCGTCGTTGGGACATGTCCCAACGACGACACCGGTCACCCAGGAGCGTCCGCCGGTGGCGGGGGCGGGGGCGGGAGTTGTTGTCCGGGGACGGGGCGGGGCGGCCGGAGCC
>NZ_JBEXPY010000026.1:0-132235 GCF_040612315.1 Streptomyces sp. NPDC006435 | reverse complement strand
ACCGTACGACGTCACATGCGTCTGAATCTTCGACGCCGTCTCACCCGTCGTCTTCAGCACACCCTGAATACCCTGCGGCTTCAGATCCCACCCAGTCACCACAAAACCCCCGTGAACTACCTGAAAACATCGAACCGGACGACTCCGGCCAAAGGGCCTGGCGCGGAGGCGAAGGGAGGACCCGCCGGACGGCAACCGACCCGACGGGTGACCCCGGCAAAGGTCCCGGCCGGGCGAACGGCCCGGCCGGGACCCCGTCGACCGACGGGATCGGCCGGAAGCGGCGGCCGAGGAACTCGGCCGGGAAGAGCGGCCGAATCGGTCGAGAGGAACGACTGGCCCGGCCGGGAGGAACGACCGAAGGCTCAGCCGATGTTGTCGACCGCGGCCTTGGCGCGCGTGATCGTGTGCTGCGCGGTGCCGTCGTTCTTCTCCAGCGTCGTCTTGAGCAGCTGGATGATGTTCTTGACCTCCTGCGAGGAACGGTTCCACCGCAGTTCCTTGCCGTGGTACTCGTCCGCCACGCCGTCGGCCGCGAAGTCCGCCATCGCAGCCTTGACCTGGCCGTCGCGCGCCGTGATGACCTCCTCCAGCCGCGCGATCACCACCTGGATGTTGCCCTGCGCGTCCGCGGACGCGCCCGTGTCGTACGCGCGACGATCGGTGCCACCAGCCATCAACAATCACTCCCCGTGAAAACCTGTCAGAAAAGAACGCAATGGAATGGAACGAACCGAAACGGTCCGGAACGGAACAGGCCGTGGTGAAACGGGCTGCTGCGGAACGGGGCGGAACGGAGCGAACCGGAATGGAACGAACCTGTACGGGACGAACCCGGGCGGAACGAGGGCCGGTCGTCGTCAGCGGGCGCCGAAGCGCGCCGCGTCGAAGTTCGCGGTCGACATCTGCTGCCGCGCGTTGTCGCCCTGCTCCTGGTCACCCGAACCGAACGCGGACTCCATCCCGGACTGACCGCCCAGGAGAGCCGCCAGCGAACCGTTCAGCGCCGCCGTGATCTCGTCGGACCGGTTCTTGAACGAGTCGAACGCCACCCGCCCCGAACCGTGGAACTTCCCTTCCAGGGGGGCTGCCGCCTGCAGCAGCTGACGGATCAGCAGCCCCAGGTCATCACTCGACCCACGAGACTTCGACGACAGAGTCGTCAGAACCTGTGCCCCCATGTCGAACTTCATTCGATCCCCCTGCCAGGCTGCGTGAACACATGTTTCGTCATGCCTATCAATTCGACGGGGTCGGAGGCAATCGGGATCCCGGAGCTGTGGACGGGCTGTGACAGAGCAGACAGTCGTCCGATATGTGCAATGCGGGTCGGATGTGCGGTACTTGGCCGGAGTCCGGAGTGACGGGCGGAGCGGCTCCGCCGGCGGCGACGCACTCCCCGGGGCCGTCCGGCCCTGGTGCCGTGATCATGATCACGGCCACCGTGGGTGCGGGCACGGCGGTGCGTACCGCGTCGCCGGGTGCCTCGGGGGCTCTGCTTGCTCCCGATCTGCGACAGAATGCGGTCCGGCACAAGCCGTGTCGCCGCCGGCCAGTATTCACATCCGCGCCTGCTGCACAACCCTCTCCCGTCCGCACCGTGGGTGCGGACCGCGCGACGACTCATGGAGTGCAGATTGACCACGACATTCCGCTCCCGCATCACCGCCCGGATCGGGCGCGCCTATCTGTCCAGGATCCAGAAGTACGGAATCGGACCCTCCACGATCAGGCTGCTGCCCGACGACCTGCTGATGATGATGCGCAGGGACGGCCTGGACCCGGTGGACAAACTGGCCAGGACCCGGGCGAAGAGGCCGGTGTCCAAAGTGTCGTTGCCGTTCGGCATGGACGCCTGGGTGGTCAGCGGATACGAGGAGTCGAAGGCCGTCCTCGGTTCGGCCGACGGGTTCAGCACCGACTTCGCCCACCTCGCCACGAACGCCGGGGTGGCGGCCGAGCAGAGCCCCGGCGGGCTCGGGTTCAACGACCCCCCGGTGCACACCCGGCTGCGCCGCATCCTCACCCCGGAGTTCACGATGCGCCGGCTGCGGCGCCTGACGCCCCGGATCGACGCCATCATCGAGGAGCGCCTGGACGCGATGGCGGCCTCGCGCGGCCCGGTCGACCTGGTGCAGGGGTTCGCGCTGCCGATCCCCTCCCTCACGATCTGCGAACTGCTCGGCGTGCCGTACGAGGACCGTCACGACTTCCAGAAGCTGGCCATGGACCGGTTCGACCTCTTCGGCGACGCGACCGCGCCGTTCGGTGCGATGTCGGAGTCGCTGGAGTACTTCAGGGGCGTCGTCGAGGCACAGCGGAAGAACCCGGGCGACGGCCTGCTCGGCATGATCGTGCGGGAGCACGGTGACGACGTCGACGACGAGGAACTCGCGGGCCTCGCCGACGGGGTGCTCACCGGCGGATTCGAGACGACCGCCAGCACGATCGCCCTCGGCTCCCTCGTACTGCTCCGGGACCGGGACGTCTTCGATCGAATACGCACGGACGACACCGTGGTCGCGCCCTTCGTCGAGGAGGCGCTGCGCTACCTGTCCGCCGTGCAGATCGCCTTTCCCCGGTTCGCCCGCCGGGACATGGAGATAGGCGGCGTGACCATCCCCCGGGGAGACATGGTGCTCTGCTCGCTGAGCGGCGCCAACCGCGACGCGTCGTACGTCGAGGACGACGGCCGCTTCGACCTGGACCGGATCCCCTCCGCGAGCCACCTCGCCTTCGGCCACGGCATCCACCGCTGCGTGGGCGCCGAACTGGCCCGCATGGAACTGCGCGCGGCCTACCCGGCCCTGGTGCGGCGGTTCCCCGGGATGAGGCTCGCCGTCCCGCCGCAGGACCTCTCCTTCCGCAAGGTGTCGATCGTGTACGGGATCGAGTCGCTGCCGGTGCACCTGAGCTGAGGCCGACCCGGGGCGGCGACCCGGTCCGTGGCGCACCGGGCTCCCGCGGGGCCCGGTCCCGGGGATCCGCCGCCGACCCGATGACGACCCGGAGTCGACCCGCGGTCGGCCCGGCGGTCACCCCGCCGACGCCTAACGTGGACGGGCGGCCCGGACCGGCCTTGTGATGCCGTTGCCGCCGCACGATCATAGGCCCATGCCAACTCGTGCCGGACCATTTGACGTTGCGTCGGTTTTGCAGGAGGTGAAGATGGTCCGCCTGGAGGGGCTGGTACGGCTCCGAGGGCTCGATCTGCCCCTGCTGCGCCGGGCCGCCGCGTCGGTGCCGGGCACCGTGACCGACGCCTGGCCCGTCGAGGTCGAGAACCTGCTGCGGGCGGCCGTCGCGCGGCTGGGCGGCGGCGATCTCCAGGAGGCGGCCGGGCGCACGCTCGGACTGGCGCCCGGCATGCGCGACCGCGCGGCGGCCGACCGGCGCCGCCTCGCCGCCCAGGTGTACGGCCTCAGCGTGGAGCGCTTCCGCAAGAGCCAGGAGGAGATGGTCCTCGGCCAGGTCGCCGAGTGGGTGTGCTGGATCGCCGACACCGGGAACCGGGACGCCGCGCGGACCGGCGCCCTGCCGGCCCCGCACCTCCAGCACCGCACCCTGCGCCTGGCCCGGTCCGGGAGACCGCTGACCGTCACCCTGCACATCCACCCCGTCGAACTCCTGCGGAACGTCGACGTGATCGTCTCCCCGAGCAATACGCACCTGGGGCTCCCGGAGATGTACAAGGCGTCCGTGTCGGCGTCGCTGCGCCGGGCGGGGGCGGTGCGCGACGCCGTGGGCGACGTGGTCGAGGACCCGGTCCACGACGACCTGACCGAATGGCGCCGCAAGCACGGCGTGCTGCACCGCCCCGTCCTGCCCGGGACCGTCGCGCCCACCGGGCCGGGCGCCCTGGCGGAACAGGGCGTCCGCCGCATCTACCACGCGGTGGTCGCCGTCCCGAGACCCGGCACCAACGACTACGAGGTCACCCCGCAGAACGTCGCCGCCGCGGCCGCCCGAGCACTCGCCCTGATGTCGGGGGAACGCGACGCCCACACCCCGCCCCTGCGATCCGTCTGCTTCCCCCTCCTCGGCGCGGGACGCGGCGGGCTGACACCGGAGAACAGCGTCAGCGCCCTGTGGACGGCACTCGCTGCGGACGCCGACCCGGATCGCGAACTGCACCTGGTCGTCCGCCGGCCACTGGTGGCGGACCTGGTGACGGACGTGCTCGGCGGCGTCCGGACCGACCCCGGCCCACCGGCCGGGCCCGACGAACGGAAAGGACACGGATGCGGGTGAACCCCTTCGCGATGCTCGCCGCCGTCGCGGCGGACTGGCCCCGGCTCGGACCGCTGCTCGCCCCCGGCGCGCAGCCGGAGCTGCGCGCCCTGCTGACCGACGTGCGCACCGCCCTGAGAACGCCCGCCCCGGACGCCCGCGACCACGAGGGGCCCGGCCACGGCGCGGCGGACCGGGCGGTACGGGCCGTGCTCGACGCGCTTCCGGCCGGTGAGGCGGCCCGGCTCCGCGGCGACGGCGGCCAGGGGCGGTTCGTGGGCACCTCGCCGTCCGCCGTCCACCAGGGCTTCGACACCATGGACCTCTGCATGCTCGTGATCGACGGCAACCCGATGGTCGGCCCGCTCCTCGGCCCGGTCCGCGAACGCCTGCTGCGGGCACCGGCGGCGAGCCCGCGCGGGACGGGGCCCGTCGACCCCCGGCTGATCGTCCTGACCCGCGAGAACGGCGAACGACAGCTCCCCGCCTTCCAGTTCGAGGCCGGAACCATGCCGTGGGAGGTCGTGCTGGAGGTGGCCGACGTACTGCACGCGGACCGGGACCCCTGGGGCGCCGCCGACTGGTGGCTCTCCGCGAACGCGTGGACGGGCACCGCGCCCGCCGGCCTCCTCGGGCAGGGCCGGGACCCCGAGATCCTGGGCGCGGCACGCACGCTCACCGTCGCGGGCGGGGAGTGGTAGACCGTGCCCAAGTACCCGCCCCCCGAACAGCTGCCCGGCGAGCCGGAGCGCGTCACCCTGCCCGCGGGCACCCCCGCCTACCGGGTCCACGGCACCCACCGGGACGCGCTCGCCTTCAACCCCCGGCCCGCGCACGCCTTCTACCACGGCGGACGCTTCGACAGCACCCCGTACGAGAAGTACGGCTTCCTCTACATCGGGTTCGACGTCGGCGCCGCCGTGTGCGAGGTGCTGCTGCGCTCGATCCCCTTCGACGGGGAAGGCGGCACCCGCCTGCTCCCGCGCACCTCCTTCGAGGGCCGCAGCCTGTCCTTCCTGCGCCTGGCCACCGACGTGGACGTGGTGTCGTTGATGTCCGGCCAGGATCTGGCGGCGGTCGCGCAGGACTCGTGGCTGGTGCACGCCGAGGGCGCGGACTACCCGCAGACCCGCGACTGGGGCCACTGGATCCGCCGCAGGACCGCCCCCTGGGCCCAGGGCTTCGTCTGGCCCTCCAAGCGGGAACTCACCGGCCGCGTGGCGGTCCTGTTCCAGGACCGGTGCGGCGAACCGCCCCTCGAACCCACCGGCGACGCCCGGATCGACTTCGGCACCGAGGACGGCGAGCAGTGGCTGAACGGGGTCCTCGCCCGGTACCGCACGCGGACCGCGCCACGACAGCAGGGACGGATGCTCTAGAAATGCAGGCGAAGCCGTACGACCTCCAGTCGATCATGTACGAGATCCAGCAGACGCTGACCGGGAGCAGGACCGACGCCCAGGACCTCACCCGGGTCGCCGACCTGGTCCTCGACCGGCTCGGCTGCGCCACCGCCGACGAGGCATGGGAGCGGCTCTACACCGACTGGAGGAACCTTCCGCGCGGCACCGCGATGTCGGGCATGCGCGCCGGGCAGGTCCTCTCCGTCCTGCCGATGCTGCGGTACCACCGGCACGTCGGGGACCAGCGACAGCTGGACGAACTCATGGCGGAGGCCGGTGCCCACGGACCGGACGGCCAGTGGGGGGCCGCGGTCACGGCCATCGGCAGCACGTCCGGGCTGCAACGGATCGAGGGCCCCGCCGACATGGAGACGGCGCTCGCCCGGATCGAGCAGTCCCGCGCCGGCTTCCCGCCCGACAGCCCGCAACGGGACGCGCTCGACCTGGCCCACGCCGGACTCCGCGCCCACCTCGCCCAGAACGGCGGCGGCGAGGACGACTTCGACTCGGCCGTGGAGGACATGGCCCGGCTGAGGGACTCGCCGGCCTTCGACGCCGGGACGCGCCTCGGGATCGACGGGCAACTCGCCGTGTTCCGCTCGCACCAGGCCACCCGGCGCGAGGACGAGGCCGCGCTCGTCCGGCACATCGGCGAGTTGGAGGACGTCGTCGCACGGCTGTCCCCGGACCACATGGACCGGCTCGGGCTGGAGTCCAACCTCGACGTCGCCCGGGCCAACCTGGAGATCCTGCGCGCCCGGCGCACCGGACGGTTCCTCCCCGACACCTCCGGCATGGTGGCCACCCCCGACCTCGACGAGGTACGGCGGCAGATCGCCCTGCTGCCGCGCGAGGGACAGGCCGACCGGCTCGGCGAGACGGGCATCAGCAGCGTCGGCAGGGCCCTGTTCGCGGGCAACGCCAGGGGCGCCGTCGAGGCCATGGAGCTGCTCCACGACGCCCTGGACCTCCTCGAACCCGACGACGAGCGCTGGATCCGCAACGCCCAGGTGCTCGGCTCCGCCCACCTCATGCTCGGCGGAACGGCGTCGGTCCCGGTCGCCGACCGCCCCGGCCACCTCGACCAGGGCATCTCCTGGCTGAAGCACACCCTGCGCCTGGCCGGCGGCCCGGCGCACCCGTTGTGGAACTCCCTCGGGATGTCCCTGGCCTCGGGCTACCGGGTCCGCGGCGACAGCCAGGTGTTCGACAAGCGGGCCGCCCGCCTCAACCACGCCGAGGCCCGCCGCGTCGGCCTCGACGCCCTGCGCGCCGCGACCTGGGGCGTCCTGCTCCAGTCCGGTACCGCGCACGCCGCCGAGACCGGCCGCCGGGCCGGTGAGCAGGCGCTCGACGTGGCCCGCTGGTGCCTGACCGACGACGTCCACGACGAGGCCGTACGCGCCCTGGACGCCGGGCGCGGCCTCGTCCTGCACGCGGCGACCGTCGCCACGACCGTCCCCGACATGCTGCACGCCCTCGGCCAGGACGACCTGGCCGACGAGTGGCGGGCCGCGGGCGGCGCCGTGCCCGACCCGGAGCCCGGGGCCGTCGTACCCGCCCCGCGCGCGGCCCCGGGCCCCTCCAGCCGGCTGCGGCGCCGGGTGCTCCAGGCCCTCGCCGCCTCCCCGCACCGGCGGCAACTGCTGGACGTCCCCGAACTCGCGGACATCGGCCGGGCGCTGCGCACCATGGACCGCGCCGCACTGGTCTATCTGGTGCCAGGCGGCGACGGCGTGCCCGGAACGGCGCTGATCATCCTCGCCGACGGCACCACCAAGGCGCTCCGTCTTCCCGAACTCACCCTCTCCGCAACTCCTCTGACGGAGTATCGAGCCATCGGGGCACCCGGTCGCACCGCGGGCGGACCGCCCACCGCGAGCGCACCCCGCCCGCAGTCGCCCGCCCCGGACGAGGGCCGCGCCGCGCTGGAGCGGCTGTGCGCATGGGCGGGGCGGGCGGTGATGGCACCCCTGCTCAAGGCACTGCCCGGCCGACCGGGCCGGACCCCGGCCGTGGTGCTGGTGCCGATGGCGGAGCTGGGCGCCGTGCCCTGGCACGCCGCGCGCCTGCCCGTCCGCCGAAGCGCACCGCGGTACGCGTGCCACGAGGCGGAGATCTCGTACACCCCCTCGGCCCGCCTGCTGTGCGAGGTGGCCGACCGGCCCTCCGCCGGCGTCCGGCAGGCCCTCGTCGTCGGCGACCCGACCCGCGACCTGTACCACGCGGGCAAGGAGGCCGAAGCCGTCTTCCGCACGTTCTACCCGGACGGCGAGTTCCTCGGCCCCGGCACCGCCACGCCCGCCGCCGTGACCGAATGGCTGGGCCGGCAGCACGGCGGAATGCTGCACCTGGCCTGCCACGGCGAGGTGCGCCGGGGAGGCCGCAACAGCGCGTACCTCAAACTGTCCGGCGGCGACCTGAACGCCGAGGAGTTGACCGAGGGCACCGCCCGGTACCGCCACCTGGAACTCGTGGTGCTCGCGGCGTGCAGCACCAACGTGTCCGGGCACGGCCACGACGAGGCGTACAGCCTGTCCACCGCGTTCCTCGTCGCGGGCGCGCGCTCGGTGCTCGGCTCCCTGTGGCCGGTGCCGGACGAGGCCACGTCCGTACTGATGTACATGACCCACCACTACATGCGCCGCGCGGGCCGGACCCCCGGACAGGCCCTGCGCGACGCCCAGTTGTGGATGCTGGACGAGGGCCGCAGGGCACCGGCCGGGATGCCCGCGGACATGGCGGCACGGGTCCCGCTGATCGACGCCGCCGACCCGACCGGCTGGGCCGGGTTCACCCACCTCGGCCGGTGACGTCAGGGCAGCTCGGTGCGGATCGCCACATCTGCGGTGCCCCACCGGCCCACGTCGTGGGCCGGTCCGCCCGCGGTCCGGGAACCCTGCGGAACCAGCCGCAGCAACCTGCCCCCGCTCTCCGGGGCCGCGCCGCCGCGCCCCGCACCCGCCCCGTCCGGGGACCAGGCCGGCAACCGGAACGGAGCGACGTTCAGCTCGTTCTCGGCGACGATCAGCCGCAGCCAGTCCCGGGCGAACGAGCCCCGCACCAAAGAACGGCCGGGCGGCAGCCGCAGCCACACCGGCTCGCCGCGCCGCGCCGTCCCCGCGTGCCCGGGTGCCACGAAGCCGCCCTCGAACAGGCCGGTCGACGATTCGTAGTCGTCCGCCAGATCGAGCAGCACGCCCCACAGCATGAGCGGGGAGTCGTTGTGGACCCGCACCATCACCTGCGGTTCCCGGCCGTCCGGCGTGTACGAGCACACGATCTCGCCCTCCGCCGTGTGCCGGAGGTCGCCGACCAGTGGTTCGACCGTCACCCGCACCAGCGAGGACAGCCACGGGTCGGGGCTCTTCAGGTTCTTCAGCAGGTGCCAACGCGTGATGTGGGACAGGCAGTCGACCACCCGGGCGGCGTCGGCCGACGACCGCAGCGGCAGCGGGGCGACCGGATGCCCGTCGCCCCCGGTCACCCGGGCCGTGCCCGCCCCGACCTCCAGCCGCAGCGACAGCCCGACCCCACCGGTGGACAGCATCGGCGCGCCCTCCACGGCCGCCGTCATCATGCCGACGGAGGCGGGATCCCCGACGATCTCCACCGCGGCCGGGGGGAACGCCAGTGCCGACGGCGTCACCCCGTGCACCGTCGTGAGATCGTCCGGCCCCGGCACCCAGCCGACCGGTTCCACCAGAGCCGACTCGGGGCGCACCGTCCGCACGGCCACCGCCCGCGGCCCGCCGGCCCGCCGGGCATCGTCCTCCTCGACCAGGGTGAACTCGGCCCCCGCGGACCGGAGCCCGTGCGCGGAGCCGCAGTTGACCTCCCACCCCGACACCGTGTGCCGGAGCAGGAACGGAGGCACGGGCAGCGCGCCGCCATGCAGGAAACGCAGGTGCTCCGGACCGCGCAGATCCGAACTGTGCAGCTCGGGATGTTGCGCGGGCTGCCGGCTGCGCACCCGCTCCTCGACGAGGGAGTGCACCTTCCCGTACGCGGCGGCCGGACCGAGCCGGCGCAGCACGTGCACCAGCGAATGACTGAAGTACCCGTGGTGTCTGCCGTCGACCAGCGCCTCGTACGCGGACTCCTGCTCCCGGCACGCGGCGAGCAGCACGTGCCGGCGGGAACCCGCCCCCACGGTCCCCGACGCCCCCACGGCCCGCGTGCCGTCCGTGCGCCACCACGGCCGCCAGACCACACCCCGCGAGCGCGTACCGGGCGGCGGCTTGCGGCTCGCGCCGCCGGCGTGGCAGCAGTCGAGGACGGCCACGACATGGGCGCCGCCCGCCGCGATCCCGTCGAGGAGGGCGCCGAGTTCGGTGTCCCGGAGCAGCGGCTGCCCGCCCTCGTCGAGGCTGTCGGCGCACACGAGCGCCTGGCTCATGCCGGTCGCCGTACGGGGGCTGTCGCTCTCGTGCTCGCTGCCGTGCCCGCTGAACCACAACAGCGCGGTGTCACCCGGACCGCTGCGCCCCAGATGTGTCCCGATGCCGTCGACCAGGGCCGCCCTGGTCGCCTCCGCGTTGCGCAGCCGCCGGACCGAGACGTTCGGGCCGCCCTGTTCGCGCAGCCAACTCTCCGCCTCAGTCACGTCGTTGACACAGCCGCTCAGCGGCTTGTCCGGATAGTCGTCGATGCCCACCAGGAGTGCGTACACGGTTCGCATGCGGTGATCCTGCCAGGGACACCGGGGCACGGGCAGGGCGTTTCCGGGGCGATTGCCGGGCAGCCGCGTGCAACCGCGTGTCCGGCCGTCGCGTTGGATGTTGACTGGGGGCGAGGAACCACCAGGATCGTTCCGCACCACATGCTTCCCACGGCTCAGGAAGGAAAACGGCGTGACTTTCGGGGGACACAACCCGTACGGCCCGGCGTGGCAGCCGAACGGAGGACAGCCGCCCCCGCCGCCCGGCGTGCCGCCGCAGCCCGGCGCCCCTCCGTACCCCTACCCCTACCCCTACCCGTACCCCGGGCCGTACCCGCCCCCGGGGCAGCCGCCGTACGGCCCGTACGTACCACCCCGTTCGCTGTGGCAGGAGCTCCGCGACGGCGACTGGCCCCCGCTGGCGGAACTGCTGCGCCGACTGCCCGTGCACGGGTGCGTGTGGGCCCTGCTCGCCTTCTGCTTCCTGCCCTTCCTCATCGTCCTGCTGGTGTCCTATCCGCTGGCCCGCTCGGCCCGCCGACAGGCACGTCTGAGGTTCCCCCCGCACGCCCACCGCCGCATCGTGGACCCGCAGGTGATCCGGGTGCAGAAGGCCAGGGCCTGGACCGCGCTGGCGATGTCCCTGCTGATCCTCGTCGTCTACGGCACCGCGTCGGACTTCGAGGAGGTCCAGGAGCAGTACGCGCTCCGGCTCGCCGTCACCCCGTGGCTGCTGCTGTTCACCGCACCCCTGGTGATCACGGTCCTGTTCCGGATGGTGCCCGTGGCCGCACGGGCGGGCATGCGGGCCCGGCTGCGCCCCTCCATGCGTCTGGCCCTCCGGTACTTCGGCGCGTTCACGGCGGTGCCGCTGCTCTTCGCGGTCATGGTGCTCGTCGGCGAGAACGCGGGGGGCTACTGGTTCACCCCGCTCGTCACGTTCCCCCTGTTCGCCCTGGTGATCTGGGCGTTCTTCTTCGTCCTGTTCGCCTCCGCGACGGTGGTCCGCACCGTGTTCGGCACCTCCGAGGTGCACGCCGCGCTCCCGGCCCTGCTGACGGGCGTGCTGGTGTGGGAGCTGGCGGCCGTCAACCTGATCCTGGCCGGAATGCCGCCGGGCCCGCCGCTCATCCAGATCTGCGCCCTGTTCTGCGGTCCGGCGTCGGTGTCGGCGGTGGCGTGGTGGGAGATCTACCGGCTGCGCACGAGGCACGGGGTGACACTGCGGGGCCGTCCGGTGCCGTGACCGGCCTCCGTCGGCGCTCCTCCGGCCGATTGACTCGTTCTGTGGAGAAGGCCGGCCCGGATCAGCCCCAGGACTCACTCACCGTGCCCCGGAGGCTCTTCCTGCCCGGGGCGAGGGGCACCCCCGGGGGCAACAGGCCTCGCGCTCGCCCAGCCGGTGTCGGGTGTCCGCGCTGTCTCGCCCAGCATCTGAACGAAGGCGCGGACTCTTGCGCTTGCACCTTGCTTTGCCCAGATCGGGGCGAACGTGCACGGCAACCGCTCCTGGACCGGGATCCAGGTGACGCCGTGGTGGCCGTGGTGGGGTTCCGCGTCGACGCAGGCAAGGGTGACGCCCTCGCCCGCGGCGACGAGGTACAGGACCTCGGGCCAGTGGATGGCTGCGTGGCCCCGGGGAATGGGGCGGCCCGAAGGGGTACGGCGGGGGAAGTGGTAGTCCAGCCAGTGCGGAGGGACAGTGCCGCCGATGCTCAGGAGTGTGGTGTCGGCGAGATCCTCCAGCGACACGGACGCGCGCCGGGCGAGGGCGTGCCCGCTGGGTACCAGGAGTGCGCGGTCGGATGAGAACAGCGGCGGGCCGGTCGTGAGGTCGGGTTCGTCCATCGGGAGTTCGGTGACCTGGAGGTGGACCTCCCCCTTGCGGAGCGGGCCGTAGGGGTCGGAGAGCTGTATCTCCCGGATTGTCACGCCACAGTCCGGGTGGGACGTGCGGAAGGACGCGAGGGTTCGCAGCAGCAGGCTCGCGGCCATCGAGCTGGAGTAGCCCACGCGAAGCTCGCCGGTGATGCCGCGGCCGGCGGCGATGGCACGGGTGAGGGCGTCCTCGATCATCCGGTGGGCGGGCAGCAGGTCGTCGCGGAGCCGTTCGCCGATCGGGGTCAGGATCACGCGGCGGCTGGTGCGTTCGAAGAGCGGGGCGCCGACCCGGTGTTCCAGCCGCCGGATGATCTGGCTGACCCGGCCCGCGGACACCCCGAGCCGTTCGGCGGTGCGGCCGAAGTGAAGCTCGTCGGCCAGCGTCAACAGCGCTTCCAGCTCCTGCCGTTCCACGATCCCCTCATCGTTTAGCCGGGCTACAAGCTACTTCAGCGGATCGGCATTGTTCCAGCGTCGGATGGCGGACAGGGTGGGAGATGTCCCTCGCGCAACGATCGAGGAGAGCCGCGAGGAGAGCAGTGCTGTGCCGGAAATGCCGGCGCCCCCTGCCCCGTCGCTCACCGCCCGGCAGTACGGCACGGCCCGGGACGCGGGCACGGCCCGGGGTGGCCCCGGGGGAGGACGGCGCTGTTCCGTGCGCGGGTCACGGCGAGCCGCTGAAGCACATCGTCTCCATCCCACGAACCGGCAAGGAGCCACGAACCATGCATGTACGCACCCGTCGCCTCACCGTCGCCGTCGCAACCGTCCTGGCGGTCCTGTCCGGCATGTCAACGGCCTCATCCCGGCCGGCCGATCCGCACCGGACCGAAGCCGGCCGTCCGTGGACCGCGGCCTGGACGGCTCCCCCGCAGCGCCCGAGTACGAGCTTCCAGGCGAACTGGAGCGAGGAGGGCTTCCGCGACCACACGCTCCGTCAGGTGGTCCGGGTCACCGCCCCGGGCGACGAGATACGCATCCGGCTGTCCAACCGGTACGGCACCTCGCCCCTGCGCGTGACGGGCGCGACCGTGGCGCTGGCGGGCGAAGGGGCAGCCGAAGTGCCGGGCACCGTACGCCCGTTGACCTTCAGGGGCAGCGTCCCGGTGGGCGGGTCGCTCGTCAGCGATCCGGTCTCCCTGCGGACGGACACACTGCACAGGCTGACCGTCACCCTCTACCTCCGCGACCGGACCGGCTCGGCGACCTTCCACGACCAGGCGTACGCCACCAGCTACCGTGCCACCGGCGACCGGCGCGCCGACAGCAGCGGGAAGTCGTTCGCGCAGACCACGGAGTCGCTGTACTACCTGACCGACGTCGAGGTCCGCGACAGCGACGCGGCAGCACCGAACAGGGTCCGCAAGGATTCCGTCGTCGCCTTCGGCGACTCCATCACCGACGGCTTCGGCTCCACCACCGACACCGACAGCCGCTGGCCGGACGAACTGGCCGAGCGCCTGGCCGCGAAGGGCCGGCCGCGCCCCGTGCTCAACTCCGGAATCGGCGGGAACCTCCTCCTCCACGACTCCGCATGGTTCGGGGACAGCGCCTGGTCCCGCTTCGAGCGGGACGTGCTGGACAAGCCCGGTGTCGGCACGGTGGTCCTCTTCGAGGGCCTGAACGACATCGGCTTCAGCGAGATCGACCTGACTGCGTACAAACCCAACCCGGCGGTATCCGTGAGCGAGTTGATCGACACGCAGCGCAGCATGATCCGGCGGGCGCATCAGCGGGGCATCAAGGTGGTCGGAGCCACGTTGCTGCCGATGAAGGGCGCCGAGTACTACAACACCACGTCGGCCGCCAAGATCCGCGAGCTCAACCACTGGATCCGTACCTCGGGCGAGTTCGACGCCGTCGTCGACTTCAACCAGGCCCTTGCCGACCCGGGCGACCCCGAGCGGATCGACCCCGCTTACGACAGCGGCGACCACAAACACCCCAACGATGCCGGATACCGCGCGATGGCCCGCGCCGCGGAACGCACGCCGCTGATCTGACCGCCCGCATCCGCCGCGGAACGGCCACGCCGCCGCCAGGACGGCGCTGCTCCCGGTCTCCAAGGCCCCGGCCGCGGAGTCCGGGCCCCGAGGCGTCCGTCCCAGGGAGATTCCAGGGACTCTCCGCCATGCAGGAAGGGAAGGCCCCGACAGCGCCGAAAGATATGAACGCGCCGGTCAGGGCCCAACCCCTCAGCACTCGATGATGTTCACCGCGAGACCGCCGCGCGCGGTCTCCTTGTACTTCACGCTCATGTCCGCGCCCGTCTCCTTCATGGTCTTGATGACCTTGTCGAGGGAGACCTTGTGGCTGCCGTCGCCGCGCAGCGCCATCTTCGCCGCCGTGACGGCCTTGACCGCGGCCATGCCGTTGCGCTCGATGCAGGGGATCTGGACGAGCCCGCCGACCGGGTCGCAGGTCAGGCCGAGGTTGTGCTCCATGCCGATCTCGGCGGCGTTCTCGACCTGTTCGGGGGTGCCGCCCAGGACCTCGGCGAGGGCGCCCGCGGCCATGGAGCAGGCGGAGCCGACCTCGCCCTGGCAGCCGACCTCGGCGCCGGAGATGGAGGCGTTCTCCTTGAAGAGCATGCCGATGGCCCCGGCGGCGAGGAGGAAGCGGACCACGCCGTCCTCCTTCTCCGCCTCGGTGGCGCCGCCGGCCGCGAAGTTCATGTAGTAGTGCAGCACGGCCGGGATGATGCCCGCGGCGCCGTTGGTCGGCGCGGTGACGACCCGGCCGCCCGCCGCGTTCTCCTCGTTGACCGCCATCGCGTAGAGGGTGATCCACTCCATCGCGTGGGCCTGCGGGTCGCCCTCGGCGCGCAGCTGGCGGGCGGTGTTCGCGGCGCGGCGGCGGACCTTGAGGCCGCCGGGCAGGATGCCCTCGCGGGCCATGCCGCGCGAGACGCAGGCCTGCATGACGCGCCAGATGTCCAGCAGGCCCGAGCGGATCTCGTCCTCGGTGCGCCAGGCCTTCTCGTTCTCCAGCATCAGCGAGGAGATGGACAGGCCGGTGTCCCGGGAGAGCCGCAGCAGTTCGTCGCCGGTGCGGAAGGGGTGCTTCAGCACGGTGTCGTCGAGGACGATCCGGTCCTCGCCCACCGCGTCCTCGTCGACGACGAAGCCGCCGCCGACCGAGTAGTACGTCTTGTGCAGCAGCGTCCCGCCGTCCTGGTCGAAGGCGGTGACCGTCATGCCGTTGGCGTGGTACGGCAGCGCCTTGCGGCGGTGCAGGACCAGCTGCTCGTCGGCGTCGAAGGCGATCTCGTGCATGCCGAGGAGGTTGATCCGGCCGGTGGCACGGATGTGCTCCACCCGCTCGTCGGCGCTCTCCACGTCGACGGTGCGGGGCGACTCGCCCTCCAGGCCGAGCAGGACGGCCTTGGGCGTGCCGTGGCCGTGCCCGGTCGCTCCGAGCGAACCGTAGAGCTCGGCCCGTATCGAGGCGGTGTGGGCGATCAGGCCGTCGTTCTTCAGCCGCCGCGCGAACATGCGGGCGGCGCGCATCGGGCCGACCGTATGGGAGCTGGACGGGCCGATGCCGATCGAGAACAGGTCGAAGACCGAGATGGCCACGGGTGACTCCTCAGGGTTGGTAGACGTCGTTGTCTGCCGGGTGGTGCGGGTACGGGTCGGCCGGTCCGGAGAACGGCGGGGCATGGGATGGGGCACCGCGCTCACCGACCAGTGTGCGCGATGCCCCGTTCCGGCGTGTTACCAGAACTTGTCCGGATTACTTCAGACCGGAGTACAGCGGGAACTTCTCGGCCAGCGCGACCACACGGGCCTTCAGCGCGTCCGCGTCGTAGGACGGCTTGAGCGCGGCCGCGATGATCTCCGCGACCTCGGTGAAGTCCTCGGCCCCGAAACCGCGGGTGGCCAGGGCCGGCGTGCCGATCCGCAGACCCGAGGTGACCATCGGCGGGCGCGGGTCGTTCGGGATGGCGTTCCGGTTGACCGTGATGCCGATCTCGTGCAGCCGGTCCTCGGCCTGCTGGCCGTCCAGCTCGGAGTTGCGCAGGTCGACGAGGACCAGGTGCACGTCCGTGCCGCCGGACAGCACGGAGACGCCGACCTCGGTGACGTCCGGCTGCACCAGGCGCTCGGCGAGGATGCGGGCACCCTCCAGGGTGCGCTGCTGGCGCTCCTTGAACTCCTCGGAGGCCGCGACCTTGAAGGAGACCGCCTTGGCCGCGATCACGTGCTCCAGCGGGCCGCCCTGCTGACCCGGGAAGACCGCGGAGTTGATCTTCTTGGCCAGTTCCTGCGTCGACAGGATGACACCGCCGCGCGGACCGCCGAGGGTCTTGTGCGTGGTGGTGGTGACGACGTGGGCGTGCGGCACCGGGTTGGGGTGCAGACCCGCGGCCACCAGACCGGCGAAGTGCGCCATGTCGACCATCAGGTACGCGCCGACCTCGTCCGCGATCCGGCGGAACGCGGCGAAGTCCAGCTGACGGGGGTACGCGGACCAGCCGGCCACGATCAGCTTCGGCTTGGACTCCTTGGCCAGCCGCTCGACCTCGGCCATGTCCACGACGCCGGTCTCGTCGACGTGGTACGGGACCACGTTGTAGAGCTTGCCGGAGAAGTTGATCTTCATGCCGTGGGTCAGGTGACCGCCGTGGGCCAGGTTCAGGCCCATGATCGTGTCGCCCGGCTTCAGCAGCGCGAACATCGCGGCGGCGTTGGCCTGCGCGCCGGAGTGCGGCTGGACGTTCGCGGCCTCGGCGCCGAACAGCGCCTTGATCCGGTCGATGGCGATCTGCTCGACGACGTCGACGTGCTCGCAGCCGCCGTAGTAGCGGCGGCCGGGGTAGCCCTCGGCGTACTTGTTGGTGAGGACGGAGCCCTGGGCCTCCATGACCGCGACCGGAGCGAAGTTCTCCGAGGCGATCATCTCGAGGGTGGACTGCTGTCGGTGGAGCTCGGCGTCGACGGCGGCGGCGACGTCCGGGTCCAGCTCGTGGAGGGAGGAGTTGAGAAGCGACATCAGATGGTCCCTTGGGGTCTCTTTAGTTGCCGGAGAACTCGGTGTACTCGTCGGCGGAGAGCAGGTTCCCGGGCTCCTCCGCGACGCGTACCTTGAACAGCCAGCCGCCCTCGAAGGGAGCGGAGTTCACCAGCGACGGGTCGTCCACGACGTCCTGGTTGAACTCGGTGACCTCGCCGGTCACGGGCGAGTACAGGTCGCTCACGGACTTGGTCGACTCCAGCTCGCCACAGGTCTCGCCCGCGGTCACCGTGTCACCGACCTCGGGGAGCTGGGCGTAGACGACGTCGCCGAGCGCGTTGGCGGCGAACTCGGTGATGCCGATCGTGGCCACACCGTCCTCGACGGCCGACAGCCACTCGTGCTCCTTGCTGTAACGCAGCTGCTGGGGGTTGCTCATGACCTGAATTCTCCTGTACGCGGGGGAGTGCTGATGAACGGTGGTCTTAAGAAGTGAGACGCGAATGCGTCACTTTCGGGGAAGCGCGGATGTCACTTCTGGCGCTTGTAGAAGGGCAGTGCCACGACCTCGTACGGCTCGTGGGTGCCCCGGATGTCCACTCCGACGCCCGCGGTGCCGGGCGTGGCGTGCGCGGCGTCCACGTACGCGATGGCGATCGGCTTGCCGAGGGTGGGCGACGGGGCGCCCGAGGTGACCTCGCCGACGACCTGGCCGTCGGCGACGACGGAGAAGCCGGCGCGGGGCACCCGGCGGCCCTCGGCGATCAGCCCGACCAGCTTGCGCGGCGGGGCGGTCTCGGCGCGCTCGGCGGCGGCCTCCAGGGCCTTGCGGCCCACGAAGTCGCCCTCCTTCTCGAACTTCACGACCCGGCCGAGACCGGCGTCGAACGGGGTCAGCGCCGTGGTCAGCTCGTGCCCGTACAGCGGCATGCCGGCCTCCAGGCGCAGCGTGTCGCGGCAGGAGAGCCCGCACGGGATCAGGCCGCGGGAGGCGCCGGCCTCGGTCAGCGCCTTCCACAGCTGCTCGGCGTGCTCGGGGGCGACGAACAGCTCGAAGCCGTCCTCGCCGGTGTAGCCGGTACGGGCGATCAGCGCGGGGACACCGGCGACGGTGCCGGGCAGACCGGCGTAGTACTTCAGGTTGTCCAGGTCGGCATCGGTGACGGAGGCCAGGATGGCGGGGGACTCGGGGCCCTGGACGGCGAGCAGCGCGTACGCGTCGCGGTCGTCGCGGACCTCGGCGTCGAAGCCGCCGACCCGCGCGGTCAGCGCGTCCAGCACGATCTGGGCGTTGCCGGCGTTGGCGACGACCATGTACTCGGTCTCCCCGAGCCGGTAGACGATCAGGTCGTCCAGGATGCCGCCGTCCTCGGCGCAGATCATCGTGTAGCGGGCGCGGCCCGTGGCGACGGTGCCGATGTTGCCGACCAGCGCGAAGTTCAGGAAGGCCGCGGCCCCGGGGCCGGTGACGGTGATCTCACCCATGTGCGACAGGTCGAAGAGACCGGCCCGGGTGCGGACCGCGTTGTGCTCGTCGCGCTCGCTGCCGTAGCGCAGGGGCATGTCCCAGCCGGCGAAATCGGTCATGGTCGCACCCAGCGAGCGGTGCAGGGCATCGAGGGCGGTGAGGCGGGGGGCGGTGCTCATGGATGTGACTCCCGGGGCATGACGACGAGGACGATCCCTCCCCATCTGTCATCGGAACCTGAGAGGTTCGCCGGGAGCCCCTGAACGGGGTCGGCTTGCACCTTGGGTGGAGCCGCAGAGCGGCCCGCTTTTCAGATCTGCCTCATCCGCACGGTACGGGGCCTGAGAGATTCAAGGGAGGAACTTGCTCCTTCGGCGCCCGGCACACGCGGTGACCGGAACTCTCCCGCGCGGATTCAAACGGCCTGTATGTAGTTGGCGGGGTCATCATCGCACGCATCGGGCCGGAGTGGGGCGTCGGTCCCCCTCGGGATTCGACGGCGCGGGCAGTTGTGCCGCATTACCTTTTCTTTACACTTCAGGGGCATACGTGGGGTGACCCGTACAGGGGGAGGGTGATGACGTTGCGGCGATACGCGACGACCGCGGGCATCGCGCACGGAGCGATGCCCGCACAGCCGGGAGCCCCGGCCAGGGAGGCGCTCGGCCCGCACGCGCCCGTCGTGCGGGACCTGCGGGAGCGGACGGGGGGCGGTCCGCGCGCCCTGGACTTCGCGCCGGGCGACGTGGTGGTGGTGTCCGGGCTGCCGGGCAGCGGCAAGTCGACGCTCATCCGGCGGGCGGTGACGACGGCGCGCGCGATCGACTCGCAGGACACCCGCGACCGCTGGGCGGGGATGATGCCCCGCTTACTCCCGTACGCCCTCTACCGCCCGCTCGTCCGCGCCGCCCACTACTGGGGGCTGCGGCGGGCGCTGCGCTCGGGGGAGTCCGTCGTCGTCCACGACTGCGGGACCCAGTCGTGGGTGCGCGGCTGGCTGGCCCGTGACGCCCGGCGCCGGGGCCGCGGCCTGCACCTGGTCCTGCTCGACGTCACGCCGCTGACGGCACGGGAGGGCCAGCGGGAGCGCGGGCGAGGAGTGTCCGGCTACGCGTTCGCCCGGCACCGCAGGGCCGTGGCCCGGCTGCTGAGGGCCACCGAGACCGGCCTGCTGCCGCCCGGCTGCGCCTCGGCGGTGCTGCTGGACCGGGAGGCCGCGGGGAGGCTGGACCGGATCGGGTTCACCGAGCCGGGGAGCTGAGCGGCCGGAAGGGGCCGGGACGGCCGGAGGGGACGGGGCGGCGGGGGAGGGGCACCGCCGGGCCGGTCGTCCGGGTGTTCGAGGGGCCGGGGTGGTCGCGGCGGCGGGCGTTAACCTTCTGCCGGAAGGCTCGGGCAAGAAGGGGAAGCAGTGGACATTCCGGCGCAGGTCCAGTCCCATCCGCAGGGCGGATGGCCGGCCAACGAGCTCGAAGAGGTGCTGATGGCCTCGGTGGGCAGCCCGGAGGCGGGCGGACGGCTCGTCGAGGTGCTCGGACGCAACCAGGTCTGGGTGCCCCTGCCCAACGGCGGCGGACCCGACTCCCCGGCCCTCGACCTGCCGACGGTGGAGATCGACGGCGCCCCGTACGTCCCCGTCTTCAGCTCCGAGCAGCAGTTCCTCGCCTGCGTCGGCGCCCACATGTCCTTCACCGTCGCGCCCGCCCGCGACTTCGCCCGCGGACTGCCCCCGCAGCTCGGCATAGCCGTGAATCCGGGCGGCGCGGTCGGGATGCCGCTGCCGCCGCCCGCCGTGGCCGAGCTCTGCCGGGCCGGACGCACCCCGCTGGACGGCCCGGCCAGCGGCGGCCGGGTCCGGCTGTACGAGCCGGACTGGCAGGAGGAGCCCGTCGACTTCCTCTCCGCGGCGGCCGGCGAGTTCGAGGAGAGCGGCGTGGTGCTCACCGCGCGCCGGGCCCTGGCCAGCATCGAGGGCGAGGACCCCGTCCTGTTCATCGGCGTCGAGTTCTCCACCTGGGACGGCGCGGGCCGCAACGCCCCGATGGACGCCCTCGGCCGCGCTCTCGGCCGGGTCGAGGTGCCCTGGTCGGTCAATCTCGTCCTGCTCGACGTGGCGCAGGACCCGGTGGGCGACTGGATGCGGGAGAAGATCCGGCCGTTCTACCAGCGGGCGGAGCGCTAGGGCGGGTTCCTGGGGCCCCGGACCGGACCGCGCGGCTCCGGCCCGTGGTGTCAAGCCGGTGTCAGGACCGGCGCATAAGCTGGTTTCATGGCTGGTGCCTCGGCATCGTGCCGCGCCCAGATGCCCGGGGCGCGGCGGGCCGACACAGTGGAGTCGAAGAGGGGCGGGACCAAGGTGAGTGCGTCAGGCACCGCGGCGGCCGGGCAGGTCGAGCACATGCTGCGCCAAGTGACGCCCGGGCGCTACGACGCGTACGAGGCGCTTCTGCAGGCCCTCGCGAACGACCGGGTCTGGATGCTCCTGTGGCACGGCGCGCCGGGCTCGCCCGACGCCCAGTACGGGAACATGGAGGTCGACGGTCTCGGCTACGCCCCCTGCGTGACCTCCGCGCAGGAGCTCTCGGCCAGCGGCTGGAACCGCGCCCACGAGGTGGTCACCGGCAGCGACATCGCCCGCGCCCTCTTCCCGGACCGATGGGGCATCTGGCTCAACCCGCACGCCCCGGGCGGCGGCGTCGGCATCCCCTGGCTGGACCTGCGCCGCATCGCCACCGGCCTCGACCGGATGCCCGCGGGCCCGCTCCGACTCACCGAGCCGGCCATCGAGATCCCGCAGTTCTACGCCCAGCTCGCGCAGAACGCCCACCGCACCCCCGCGATCCGCTCGCTGCGCCGCGCCTGGGTGCAGCCCGCGCTCGGCGCCCCGTACCTCGCCATCGGCCTCGACCTCTACGACACCAGCCGCCCCTCGGTCGACACGGTGCGCGCGATGATGCAGCAGTCGATCGCCTCGGTCCCGGACGGCCTGCCCGTCTCCACCGTCGCGATGTCCGACGAGTACGACCCGGTCGCGATGTGGCTGCGCGCCAACGCCCGGCCGTTCTACGACCGCGAGGCCCACGCCCCGGCCGCCCCCGCCGCGGGTTACGGCTACCCGCCCCAGCGCACGTACTGACCCCGCCCGCCGCGGGCCCGTGAGCCCGCGGGGGGCCGGCCCGCCCCCGTCGGCGCCTCCCGCGTCCCGGCCCGCGGTTTTTCGTGCCGGGGGTTTTGTGCCGTGGTTTCCGTACCGCGGGTTTCGTGCCGCGGTTTCCGTGCCGCGGTTTTCGTGTCGATCCGCGTCGGCCGGTGGTTCCCCGGTCCGCGGTCCACGGTCGCCACATCGGTCCTCGTACGTCCGATATTCCCGTGATGTGCACATGCGTACCCAACTGTCGGTGCCGATGGGTGAGTTCGCGGTTTGCCTGGTCATCTCGCCTGCCATGTCCGGGATTTACCCGCTGGTCATGTCTGGTGATGTCTGGTGATGAAAGCGGGGTCAATTGCCCCGCGTGCCCCGTTCTGGTTCAACTGGCCCGTGTTCGAGGGGCGTTCACATCCGTCCGGATAACGGAACACCCCAGACCGCATCACGGTTAGGCATCCATTCGCCTGACGCTCTGGCTACCTGTAGTGACGGCAATGAAGACTCCCGCAGCAAGGGCGTCTTGCCGCCTCTGCGTACGACTGACTGATCGCGCCGCCACAGCGGCCAGTTCGGCCCGGCCACCGCCGGTTGAGAGGGGTCCTTGCCACGATGACGGCACCACTGCAAGAGCCGACCACGGAAGCGGATCCGGTTGCGGCCGGCGGTACTGCGGCCGACTCCGGGGCGAAGAAGGTCGAGGGCCGGTCTCTCAAGCAGATCGCCTGGAACCGCCTGAAGCAGGACAAGGTCGCGCTGGCGGGCGGCATCACCGTGCTCCTCCTGGTCCTGGTGGCGGTCTTCGCGCCGCTGATCGTGAGCCTGCTCGGACACCCGCCGAACGAGTTCCACCAGGAGAAGCTCGACCCGCTGACCAACCTCCCGATGGGCAGTCTCGGCGGGGTGAGCGGCGACTTCCTCTTCGGCGTCGAGCCCAACAAGGGGCGCGACGTCTTCAGCCGGATCGTCTACGGCGCCCGGATCTCGCTGCTCGTGGCGTTCCTGGCGGCCCTGGTCGCCGTCGCCCTCGGCACGCTCTTCGGGATCATCGCCGGTTACTTCGGCGGCTGGGTGGACGCGACGATCAGCCGGGTCATGGACGTGCTGCTGTCCTTCCCGCAGCTCCTCTTCATCATCTCCCTGGTCTCGGTCCTCCCCGACGACCTGCTCGGACTGACCGGCAGCGGCGTGCGCATCGCCGTCCTCGTCGCCGTCATCGGCTTCTTCGGCTGGCCGTACGTGGGACGCATCGTCCGGGGCCAGACGCTCTCGCTGCGCGAACGCGAGTACGTGGAAGCGGCGCGCAGCCTCGGCGGCGGGCGGGTGCACATCCTCTTCCGTGAACTGCTGCCGAACCTGGTGGCGCCGATCACCGTCTACGCGACGCTCATGATCCCCACCAACATCCTCACCGAAGCGGCCCTCAGCTTCCTCGGCGCCGGTGTCCGGCCGCCCACCGCCTCCTGGGGCGGAATGCTGAGGGACGCCCTGGAGACGTACGAGCACGACCCGATGTTCATGGTCTTCCCCGGCGTGACGATCTTCATCACCGTACTGGCCTTCAACCTCTTCGGGGACGGGCTGCGCGACGCCCTGGACCCCAAGGGGACCCGATAACCCACGACTTGCCCCTGCCGCATCGTCAGGTGGCTTTTCCCATGGTTCTCCGGCAAGCAACGGCCTGGGACCGCGATCTCGGAGGTTGCGAGAAAATGTCCACAGTTACCTCGAAACGACGGCTCACCGCTGGTGCGGCCCTCGTGGTCGCGGCGCTGATGACCACCACGGCGTGCGGCGGCGGCGACGACGGCGAGAGCGGCGGCAAGTCGAAGGGCGCCGGCTTCAACGCGGCGTTCAACAAGGTCGCCAACCCGTCCACCAAGAAGGGCGGAACGCTCAAGTTCGTCGGCAAGCAGGACCTCGACTCCGCCGACCCCCAGCGTGCCTACTACGGCATGGCCTGGGACTTCATGCGCTTCTACACCCGCCAGCTGGTCACGTACGACACCAAGCCGGGTCAGGCCTCCACCAAGCTGGTCGGCGACCTCGCCACCGGCCCCGGTGAGATCTCGGACGACGGCAAGACCTACACGTACAAGCTGCGTTCCGGGCTGACCTGGGAGGACGGCTCCAAGCTGACCTCCAAGGACGTCAAGTACGGCATCGAGCGCATCTGGGCGACGGACACCATCACCGGTGGCCCGCAGTACCTGATGCAGACGCTGGACCCCAAGGGCGAGTACAAGGGCCCCTACAAGGACAAGTCCCCGGACAAGCTCGGCCTCAAGGCGATCGAGACCCCGGACGACAACACCATCGTCTTCAAGCTGCCCAAGCCCAACGGTGACTTCGAGCAGTTCCTCGCCATGCCGTCCGGCTCGCCCGTGAAGGCCGAGAAGGACACCGGCGCGAAGTACACCCAGCGCCCGTTCTCCAACGGCCCGTACAAGTTCGAGACGTACAAGCCGGGCAAGAACATCGTGCTCGTCCGCAACGACAAGTGGCAGAAGTCCTCGGACCCGGTTCGCGCCGCGCTCCCGGACAAGATCACCGTCACGATCTCCGCCAACCTGGAGGAGAACGACAAGAAGCTGATGGAGGGCGACTACGACGTCGACCTCAACGGCACCGGCATGACCCAGTCCGGCCGCGTCACCGCCGTCCAGAAGCACCGGGACAGCGTCGACAACATGCAGACGTCCTTCGTCCGCTACGTGGCGCTCGTCCACACGGCCAAGCCGTTCGACGACGTCCACTGCCGCAAGGCCGTCTTCTACGCCACGGACTTCGCCGGTCTCCAGCAGACCCGCGGTGGCGAGATCGCCGGTGGTGCGATCGCCAACAGCACCCTGCCGGTCTCCATCAAGGGTCACAGCGACTACGACCCGTACGGCGTCCTCGCCCGCAAGGGCAAGCCGGACCTGGCCAAGGCCAAGGACGAGCTGAAGCAGTGCGGCCAGCCGAACGGCTTCACCACCAAGCTCACCGCCCGCAACAACAACCCGGGTGAGGTCGACACCGCCGAGGCGCTCCAGGAGCAGCTCGGCAAGGTCGGCATCAAGGTCGAGGTCGACCCGATCGACGGCGCCGAGGCGTCCAGCATCACCGGCTCGCCGTCCGTCGTGAAGAAGCGCGGCTACGGCATGACGATGAGCGGCTGGGGCCCGGACTTCCCGTCCGGCCAGGGCTTCGGCCAGCCGCTGTGGGACAGCCGCTTCCTCGCGGACACCGGCAACTACAACGAGTCGCAGCTGAACGACCCGAAGATCGACGGGCTGTTCGACAAGGCGATCGCGGAGACCGACCCGGTCAAGGCCGGTGAGGTCTACAAGGAGCTCGACAAGCGGATCCTCGACCAGGCCGACTGGATGCCCTTCATCTACGAGAAGAACATCACCTGGCGCGGCAGCCGTCTGACGAACGCCTACATGTCCGACGCCTACAACGGCCGTTACGACTACGTCTCGCTCGGCGTCGTCAAGTAATCGCTGTAGCCAACAGCATTTGCAGTCAACCCGGTTGACTGTTCCACTGCCGCCGAAACCCGCCAGTCCGAAGGGCAGGTGATGGCCGGGGCGGTGGCCGGGAGCCCCCACAAGGGGTTCCCGGCCACCGCCGGGCCGCACACAGTGCTTGCTTATCTCATCCGGCGCCTGTTCGCCGTAGTCATCATGGTGCTCGTCGTACTGCTCGCGACCTTCACCATCTTCTTCATGCTGCCCAAGTGGGCGGGCCAGGACGTAGCAGTCCTCTTCGCCGGCAAGGCCACGGGTGTCGAGCAGCTCCAGGGCATCCGGGTCAAACTGGGTCTCGACGAGCCCCTTCTCGTCCAGTTCTGGGACTTCGTCAAGGGCATTCCGATGGGGCGCGACTACGCGAACGGTGACGACGTCACCCACTGCGCCGCTCCCTGCTTCGGGTACTCCTTCCGCACGGAGGTCCCGGTCTGGACCACCCTCAAGGACGCCCTGCCCGTCACCGGGGGCCTCGCCGCCGGTGCCTGTGTCCTGTGGCTCCTCGGCGGTGTCGCCACCGGTGTGGTGTCCGCGCTCCGCCGCGGCAGCATCTGGGACCGCGCCGCGATGACCACGGCCCTGGCCGGTGTCTCGCTGCCGATCTTCTTCACCGGCATGGTCGCGATGGGCCTGTTCGTGCACAACTTCGGTTGGGTGAAGATCGCCGACAACCTCTCCACGGACGACAGCATCGGGACCTGGTTCCAGACCCTGATCCTGCCGTGGATCGTGCTCGCGTTCCTGAACGCCGCGATGTACGCCCGCCTCACCAGGGCCACCATGCTCGAAGTGCTCGGCGAGGACTACATCCGCACCGCCCGCGCCAAGGGCCTCGGCGAGGGCACCGTCATCACCCGGCACGCGCTGCGTTCCGCGATGACGCCGATCCTCACCGTCTTCGGTCTCGACATCGGCGTGCTCCTCGGCGGCGCCGTCCTCACCGAGTCCACGTTCAACCTGCCGGGGCTCGGCCTCGCGGCGGTCCAGGCCATCAGCAACAAGGACCTGCCGGTGATCCTCGGCGTCACCCTGTTCGCGGCTCTCGCGATCGCCGTGGCCAACCTCCTCGTCGACATTCTGTACGCCGTCATCGACCCGCGAGTGAGGCTGGGATGACCGAACTGCACAAGAGCGGTGCCGCGCTGGGCGAACCCACCCGGACCGGATCGCCCGCTCCCTCCGCCTTCCTCGAAGTACGCGACCTCAAGGTGCACTTCCCGACCGACGACGGACTGGTCAAGTCCGTCGACGGGCTCAGCTTCCAGCTGGAGAAGGGCAAGACCCTCGGCATCGTCGGCGAGTCCGGCTCCGGGAAGTCCGTCACCTCGCTGGGCATCATGGGCCTGCACACCGCGGGCCAGTACGGCAAGCGCAAGGCGCAGGTCTCCGGCGAGATCTGGCTGGACGGCAAGGAACTGCTGACGGCCGACCCCGACGAGGTGCGCAGGCTGCGCGGTCGCGACATGGCCATGATCTTCCAGGACCCGCTGTCCGCGCTGCACCCGTACTACACGATCGGCAAGCAGATCGTGGAGGCGTACCGGGTCCACCACTCCGTGGACAAGAAGACCGCCCGCAAGCGGGCGGTGGAGATGCTCGACCGGGTCGGCATCCCGCAGCCCGACAAGCGCGTCGACAGCTACCCGCACGAGTTCTCCGGCGGTATGCGTCAGCGCGCGATGATCGCCATGTCGCTGGTCAACAACCCCGAGCTGCTGATCGCCGACGAGCCGACGACCGCACTGGACGTGACCGTCCAGGCGCAGATCCTCGACCTGATCCGGGACCTGCAGAAGGAGTTCGGCTCCGCCGTCATCATCATCACCCACGACCTGGGCGTCGTGGCCGAGCTCGCCGACGACATCCTCGTGATGTACGGCGGGCGCTGCGTCGAGCGCGGACCGGCCGAGAAGGTGTTCTACGAGCCCCGGCACCCCTACACCTGGGGCCTGCTGGGCTCGATGCCGCGCCTCGACCGCGACCAGACCGACCGGCTCATCCCGGTCAAGGGTTCCCCGCCGTCGCTCATCAACATCCCGTCGGGCTGCGCCTTCAACCCGCGCTGCCCGTACGCGGACGTGCCCAAGGACGACGTCACCCGCACCGTACGGCCCGAGCTGCAGGAGGTCGGCAGCCGGCACTGGGCGGCCTGCCACATGTCGCAGGAGCAGCGGGAGCGTATCTGGACCGAAGAGATTGCGCCCAAGCTGTGAGCGAGGAAAAGGCCGTGACGAGCGAGGACAAGGGCGTGGACGTTCCGGCGCAGAGGTCTGCCGGCGACGGGACGCCGGCCGGGGACGCCGCCTCCCGCGAGGTGCTGCTCAAGGTGACCGGGCTGCAGAAGCACTTCCCCCTCAAGAAGGGGATGCTGCAGCGCACCACCGGCGCCGTGAAGGCCGTCGACGGGATCGACTTCGAGGTGCACTCGGGCGAGACCCTGGGCGTCGTCGGCGAGTCCGGCTGCGGCAAGTCGACGATGGGCCGACTGATCACCCGGCTGCTCGAACCCACCGCGGGGAAGATCGAGTTCGAGGGGAGGGACATCACACACCTCGGCGTCAGCGGCATGCGCCCGATGCGCCGGGACATGCAGATGATCTTCCAGGACCCGTACTCCTCGCTGAACCCCCGGCACACGATCGGCACGATCGTGGGCGCCCCCTTCAAGCTCCAGGGCGTCACGCCCGAGGGCGGCGTCAAGAAGGAGGTGCAGCGGCTGCTGGAGGTGGTGGGCCTCAACCCCGAGCACTACAACCGCTACCCGCACGAGTTCTCCGGCGGCCAGCGCCAGCGCATCGGGATCGCCCGCGCACTCGCGCTCAAGCCGAAGCTGGTCGTGGCGGACGAGCCGGTGTCGGCACTGGACGTGTCGATCCAGGCGCAGGTGGTGAACCTGCTCGACGACCTCCAGCGCGAGCTGGGCCTCACGTACGTGATCATCGCCCACGACCTGTCGGTCGTCCGGCACGTCTCGGACCGGATCGCGGTGATGTACCTCGGCAAGGTCGTGGAGCTGGCCGACCGCGAGTCGCTCTACAGGGCGCCGATGCACCCGTACACCAAGGCGCTGCTCTCGGCGGTCCCGATCCCGGACCCCAAGCGGCGTTCGGCCAAGAGCGAGCGCATCCTGCTCAAGGGCGACGTGCCGTCGCCGATCGCACCGCCCAGCGGCTGCCGGTTCCACACCCGGTGCTGGAAGGCCACGGAGGTCTGCAAGACGCAGGAGCCGCCGCTGGCCATGCTGAAGACCGGGCACCAGGTGGCCTGCCACCACCCGGAGAACGCGCCCGACCAGGTGCCCGGCGAGGAGATCACGGCCCAGGCACGCGAGGCGATCGAGATCGTCGAGGTGCGCGAGGCCGCGGCGGACGGGGCCGAACCCGAGTCCGGCACCGAGGCCGCGGCGGAGGCCGAGTCCGGCACCGAGGCCGAGGCCGCCGGGACCGCGGCGGAGGAGTCCGGGGCCGCGTCCGAGGACGGGGCCGGGGCCGCCGGGTCCGCGACGGACGGCGGTACCGCATCGTCCGATACGCCGGAGGACAACCCCAAGGAGTAGTACCGGCACAATTGCCCGGTGCTCAACGAACTGTTCACGCCCTCCGTCCAGCATGCGCTCGACATCGTCGGAATCTTCGTCTTCGCGATCTCCGGCGCTCTGCTCGCCGTACGCAAGAACTTCGATGTCTTCGGCATCGCGGTGCTCGCCGAGGTGACCGCGCTGGGCGGGGGGCTGTTCCGTGACATCGTCATCGGGGCGCTCCCGCCCGCGGCGTTCACGGATCTCGGCTACTTCATCACCCCGCTCCTCGCCGCGGTCCTGGTGTTCTTCCTGCATCCGCACGTCGAGCGGATCCAGGTGGGCGTCAACGTCTTCGACGCGGCGGGCCTCGGGCTGTTCTGCGTCACGGGCACGGTCAAGGCGTACGACTACGGGCTCGGCCTCACCGCGTCGGCGACCCTCGGGCTGGCCACCGCGGTCGGTGGCGGCGTGCTGCGCGACGTACTGGCCAACGAGGTGCCCTCGCTGCTGCGCTGGGACCGCGACCTGTACGCGGTGCCCGCGATGGTCGGCGCCATGATGATCGTCCTGTGCATCCGCTTCGGCGCGCTCAACGCGTTCACCAGCGGCACCGCGGTGATCGTCGCCTTCGTGCTGCGACTGCTGGCGATGCGCTACCACTGGCGGGCCCCGCGCGCCTACAACCGGAAGTCCGCGACGGCCGAGGAGGGCTCCGCGACCACCTGACCCGGTCCGGGCCGGGTGCGCACCGGGTCCGGGCCGCACCCGGTGCGGCCCGCCATTTTCCGGTCACAAAAAAGCTACCGCTCAGTAATACAATCGGTGTACGGTGCATCGCATGGCACAGGCAGCAGAGCAGGCGGCACCGACCGCGCAGGCGACCATCGGCGACAGCGAGTTCGACCGCGACACCGCCGTCACCCTCCGCGAAGAGGGCGTCTACGACGCCGAACTCTCCGCGGGCTGGACGATCATCCACGCCGTCAACGGCGGCTATCTGCTCGCCATGCTGGGCCGCGCGCTTGGCGAGGCCCTGCCGCACCCGGACCCCTTCTCGGTCTCCGCGCACTACCTCACGGCGTCCGTCCCCGGTCCCGCGGTGATCCGGACCCAGACCGTCCGCACCGGCCGCACCCTCTCCACCGGCCAGGCCTCCCTCTTCCAGTACGCGGAGGACGGCTCCGAGGTCGAGCGCATCCGGGTCATCGCCACCTACGGCGACCTGGACGCCCTGACCGACGAGGTCCGCACGACGGCGAAGCCGCCGGTCATCCCGCCGCTGGAGCACTGCCTCGGCGCGAACGACGGCCCGGCCCCGATCCCCGGCAGCTCCGCCATCACCGGCCGGATCGACATCAAGCTGGACCCGGCGACGGTCGGCTGGGCCGTGGGCGCGCCCTCGGGCAAGGGGGAGATGCGCGGCTGGTTCGGCCTCGCGGACGGCCGCGACGCCGACCCGCTCTCGCTGCTCCTCACCGTGGACGCGCTGCCGCCCACCGCCTTCGAGCTGGGCATCAAGGGCTGGACGCCCACCATCGAGCTGACCACCCACATCCGCTGCCGCCCCGCCCCGGGTCCGCTCCGGGTCTCCATCACCACCCGCAACCTGGCGGGCGGCTTCCTGGAGGAGGACGCGGACGTCTGGGACAGCGCGGACCGACTGGTCGCCCAGTCCCGTCAGCTGGCCAGGGCGCCGCGTTCCTGAAGCGCCATCGATCCCCGTCGGGGCCCGCCGGAATCCGGCGGGCCCCGACTCGTGTGGGGTGTGCGGGCCGGGCGGACGCGCTCAGGCGGCCGGGCCGGTCGGGACGTTCGGATTGCTCGAACCGCTCGGACCGCTCGGACCGCTCGGGGTGTCCAGCCAGTGGAGCCGGCCGAGGTTGACCAGCCTGAGCCGTCGCCGGGCCGTCTCGGCCACCCGCCGCTCGCCCTCCGGTCCCGCGTCCAGCAGCGCCGACGCGGTGACCACCATGTGGTCGACGTAGAAGCCGCCCAGCATCAGCAGGTCCTCGTCGCTCCACCCCCGGGACTGCGGCTCCCCGGCGAGCGCATCGGCCGTCTCCTCGGCGAACCGCCGCAGTTGGGCCGCTATGGCCTCGCGGACCGGGCCGACCCCGCCGTGCTGCTCGCGGGCGATGAAGCGGAAGTGGGCGGGCTGCTCGCCGACGTGGCGCAGGATCAGCTCGACGCCGCGTCCCAGGCGCTCCTCGCTGTCGCCGGTCTCGGCGAGGACCGCGCCGATCATTCCGTGCAGGCTGTCCAGCGCCTCCTCGACGAGTGCCACGCCGAGCGCGGCGGTGTCCTCGAAGTGCCGGTAGAAGGCGGTGGGCGTGACCCCCGCGGCCCGGGTCACCTCGCGCAGTCCGAGGCTGCTGAGGCTCTGGTGCTCCAGGAGTGCGAGTGCGGCGTCCAGCAGTGCCTGACGTGTTCTCAGCTTCTGGGTCCGGCGGACGCCGACGGTGTGACTCATGCCATTCAGTAAACAACTGTTCTCCGGAGTGGGGAAGGGATGGCCGGGTCTAGACTGAGCAGTCAGTGAACAGTCGTAATCTCAAGTGCTCGTGAGGGCCCGTGGAAAGGCTGAACATGATCGTCCTCGTCGTCGCCCTGCTCCTGCTGGGGATTGTGCTGGGCGCGGTGGCCCAGATCCCGCCCGCGCTCTCCCTCGTGCTCGGTGCCCTGATCGGTTGCTGGCTGCTGGTCTTCGCCGTGCGCGAGCGGGCGGGCGCACGTCGCCGCTCCTCGTGACCGGCCGCACCGCCGCCACGACGTCCGCCGCACCGCACCCCGACCCGAAGGAGCCCGCCCCATGACCCTCACCGCGATCGCCCGCCGCCCCGGAACCGCCGTCCGGCCCCCCGCCTCCTGCGCCCCGGCAGGAACCCCCGGCCCGGCCGCCCCCGCCCGGCGCTCGACCCGGGACGCCGACGGACTGGCCGTCGCCTCCTTCGTGCTCGGGCTCGTCGGCCTGCTGGTGATGAACATCCTGCTCGGCCCGGCCGCCATCGTGATGGCGACCCTCGCCCTCGTCCGCTCCACGGCCCGCCGCGGCCGCGCCTGGCTCGGTCTCGCCCTCGGCATCGCCGACCTCGTGGTCCTCGCCCTCCTCGTCACCGGGAACGGCGTCGTCGCCTGGAACTTCGGCGGCTGAACCGGGGCGCGGCGGACCTGGCCGCTGCCGCCGCGCGCGGGTCCGCGGACACCGCGCACCCGCCGTACGTCCCGCTCCGGGTTCACGGAAACCGTGCCGTCTTCTTGATCATCCGGCAAGGTCGCCCGCATTCTGATGGGCGGCGCGACGGGTGTCCGTCCGGGGTGGGCTGCGGGAAGGAGAAAGCGCTTGCTGGAAATAGCCGGGATCGGGGCGGCGGAGGAGCGGGTCTACCGCCACCTGGTGGAGGTACGGGGCGCGGGCGTGGACGAGATCGTCCAACGGCTCCGCATCCGGGAACGCGAGGCGGCGTCGCTGCTGTCCTCCCTGCATGACAAGGGCCTGGTCGGGCGGCTGCCGGGCGACGGCGGCACGCGGTACGTACCCGTCCCGCCGGACGTGGCGCTGCAGCCCCTGCTGGCGCGCGGCCAGGAAGCGCTGGAGTGGGCGCGGCGCGCAGTGGAACAGCTGGCCGAGGAGTACCGGGCGGGCGGCCGACGCCATGACGCCGGGCAACTGGTCGAGGTGATCACCGGGGCCGGCGCCATCCGTCAGCAGCTGCGCCAACTCGCCTACGGGGCCCGCAGCGACCTGCGGTGGTTCTGCAAGGCCGACCCCGTGGCGCTGCGCGCCCAGGACAACGACGAGGAGTTCGAACTGCTCGCCCTGGGCATCCGCTACGAGGCGATCTACGAACGGGCCTGCCTGGAGATGCCCGGCATGGTCGACAACGTCGCCAAGGGCATCCGAGCCGGTGAAGTGGCCCGCGCCACCAGCGCACTCCCCGTGCGCATGGTCATCGTCGACGGCTCCGTCGCCGTCTGCCCGCTGTTGCCGAGCAGCACGGCCGGCGTCCGCGGCGAGCCGACCGCCGCGATCATCCGCAGCAGCACCCTCCTGGACGCCCTCGTCGCCCTGTTCGACATCCAGTGGGCGGCGGGGACCCCGCTGCACGTCACGGAGGCGGGCGGGCTGGCCGACTTCGCCGACATCATGGAACAGGGCGGCAGTCTCGCCGACGACGAGCGCTATCTGCTCTCCCTGGTCGTCGCGGGCGTGGCGGACAAGGCGATCGCCACCCAGCTGGGTGTCAGCCACCGCACGGTGCAGCGCCGGATCACCGCGCTGATGCAGCGGGCGGGCGCGACGACGCGTACGCAGCTGGTGTGGCAGGCGGCGCGGCGCGACTGGCTGCCGTAGGACGCACGGAAGCCGCGACCGGGGTCGGTCGCGGCTTCCGGACCTCGCGTACCGCCTCCTACCTCAGCGCGTACGCCCGCTCGATCTTCTGCGTCACCTCGTTGCCCGCGTCGTCCCAGGCGCGGACCCGCAGCGTGACGTACCCGCCGGTGCGGCCGGTCGAGGGGTGGGTGACCCGGACGCGGTAGGCGCCGTCGCCCCGGGCGGAAACCTTCGCCGCCCGCCAGTGCTCGCCGTCGTCGTACGAGACGGACACCTCCATGCCCTTCACGGAACGGCCCGTCAGACCGTCCTGGTGGCGGGCGCTCACTCCGAAGGCGAAGGACCCGGAGCCGGGGACGGCGCCCTTGAGGTCGGTGGCCACGTCGTAGTCGAGCTGGAGGAGAGGAATCAGGGACTCCTTGTCCGCGGCCGGGCGGGGGGCCGTGAACGACCAGCCGGTGCTGGTGGCCCGCGAGAGGGTGCCCTCGGGACCGGTGCGCTTCACGTCCAGGTCCAGCTGGTAGCGGCCGTCCTCGCCGCCCGCGGGGAAGGTGCCCCACGCCCGGGGACCCTCGGCGAGGACCTTGCCGTCGCGACGCAGCACGGCGCGGGTCTCGTCGGGGTAGGCGGTGTCGGCGTTCTTGCGGGGCATGGCGAAGCCGTAGTGGCCGGAGGCGGTGTCGGCGAACTCGGGGATCCCCACGGTCAACTGGTCGCCCTTGCGGTACGCGAGCCCTTCGGCACCCCGGGGGATCGCCGGGCGGACCACGGGGGCGTACCAGCTCTCCGTGCCACGCTCACCGGGCCGGTAGGTGCGCAGGGGGCCGAACATGCCGGTCCCGCTCGCCTGACCCGCCCAGGTGTTGCGGGGGTTGACCCAGTGCAGCCACCGGGTGTCGGCGGGACCGCTCAAGTACTCCGTCCGCACCTGCCCGGTGCGGACGTACCGGCCCCACGGGGAGAGGTACACGTTCTCCCCCTCCCACGGACGCCAGGACTCCCGGTTCTCCGTGACGTACCGCGCCCCGCTCGTGTCCGGGTAGCGCGAGACCACGGTGGCCGTGTTGTCCGGCCCGACCTTGTGGACCACGCGCTCGGGGACGCGCTGCTGAGAGACCTGCACGACGTCGTAGAGGTAGGGGCTCTCCGGGGTCCCCCTCAACTCCAGCACGGTGCCCGGCGCGCGCAGCCGCTGCGCGGTGGTGGGGGAGGCGTACAGCCCGATCGCGGGCAGTCGCGGTCCCACCGGCTGCCAGGTCGCGGTCGCGGACCTGTTGCCGTCGGCGGTGGTGACGGCGGCCGCGGCTCCGGCCTTGGCGGCCGCGGTCACCGCCTCGTCGTACTCGATTCCCTCCAGTTCCACGAGCACCGCCGCTCCGCGGACGTCCGTGCCCCGTTCGCGCAGTGCCGCGTAGTCCTCGGGTCGTCCGTGACCGGCGTCCACCACCCGCAGGCGCCGTACGCCCTCCACGGCGGGGGAGTTGTGGAGCAGACGGACGGGGACACCGGCCGCGGCGCCGGCGGAGACCGCGCGGGTGCGGAGCATCGGTGCGGTCAGCTGCCAGCGGGAGGAGAACTCGAAGTCTCCCTCGGTGTACTTCCCGGTGGGCGTGACGTAGAGGCGCTGTCCGCCGCTGTGGGAGGTGGAGAAGAAGCTGGCGAACTCCCGGTCGCCGGTCTTCCAGTGGGTGGTGAAGACCATCGGGCCCCGCTGCTCGGCCCGCTCGGGGGTCCGGATCTCCACGGGGACCGCCTTGCGTGCGTCGAACACCAGGTCCGTGTCGCCGCTCACCCGCAGCTGGGGGTCGACCACCAGGCTGGTGGTGAGGTTGTCCTCCGTGTACTGCCGGATGACGCCGTGCATGTAGTACGTGCCCGAGGGCACCTCCACCGTCGCGGTGTTCCCCGCCGGCAGCTCCCCGAGGACGTCGAAGCGGCCTATGGGGCCCAACAGGATCAGCGGGGAGACGGTCGCCGGCTGCCCGGCGCGGTCGACGCCGCGCACGGTGACCTTGTGCTTGACCGGGTCCTTCGTCGCGGAGAGAACGGTGTGCGCGACGGTCTGCCCGTCGGCCGAGGTGGCGGTGAGACGGCCGCCGTAGATGCCCTCCGGCAGCGCGGGCGCGTCGAGGGTCACGGTCACGTCGGCGGTGCCGTGGGCGGGCACGGTGACCTGTGCGGGGGCGCTGACGGCGCCTGCGGGTGCCGGGGCGCCGTAGAGCTTGTCGAAGGTGGTGGCCAGGGCGAGCGTGACGGGCGCGTCGCCGTCGTTGGTGTAGGTGACGCGCACCTGCCGCGGGCCCGCGTCCGGATCCAGGGAGCCGAAGGCGGTGGTGCCGGTGGCGCGCACCTGCTGGCGCACCGAGCGGGCCACGTCCACCCGGCCGGTGCCCTGCTCGTAGACCGTCTGGTCGGGGGCGGTACGCGTCGTGCTCATCAACGCGTCCTTGAGCTGACGGCCGTTCCAGTCCGGGTGCTGCGCGGCCAGGATCGCCGCCGCGCCCGCCACGTGCGGGGTCGCCATGGACGTACCGGAAGCGGCGGTGTACGACGCGTCCACCGGGGTGCCCATGGACGTACCGGCCGCGCGGGCGGCGACGATGCCGACGCCGGGGGCGGTGAGGTCGGGCTTGGCGCCGTTGTCCCCGACGCGCGGACCGCGGCTGGAGAAGGTGGCCAGCTCGTCGTCGCGGTCGACGGCGCCCACGGTCAGCGCGTTCGCCGCGGCGCCCGGGGAGCCCACCGTGTAGTCGGTGCCCGAGTTGCCCGCCGCCACGACGAAGAGGGTGCCGGTGTCCTCGCTGAGGTAGTCGAGGGCGATGCTGAGTATGTCGGTGCCGTCGGTGGGCTGGCCGCCCAGGCTCATGCTGACGATGTCGGCGCCCGAGCGGGCGGCCCATTCCATCCCGCCGAGGATGGCGGAGTACGGCCCGGAGCCGGTGTCGTCGAGCACCTTGCCGATCATCAGCCGTGCCCCCGGTGCCACGCCCTTGCGCGAGCCGTCCGAGGCGGCGCCGCTGCCGGCGATGGTGGAGGCGACGTGGGTGCCGTGGCCGTGGCCGTCGTTCGCGGTGGGGTCCTCGGTGAAGTTGCGTACTTCGCCGAGTTTCCCGGCCAGGTCGGGGTGGGTGGCGTCGACGCCGGTGTCCAGGACGGCGACGGTCGCGCCCTTTCCGTCGTAGCCGGCCTTCCACGCCTCGGGCGCACCGATCTGCGCGGTGCTGCGGTCGAGGGAGGCGTGGGCCTTCGCGTCCAGCCACAGCTTCTCGACGCCGCCCTCGAAGGCCGCGTTCTTGAAAGCGGAGTTCTTGGAAGAGGCTTTCTTCGCGCCGTCCCCGGCGGCGCTCTCGGCGAGCGCGTCGTCGTCGATGGCCTTCCAGAAGCGCTTGGCCTGCTTCTTGTCCGCCTTCAGCGCCGAGCCGCGCAGGCTCTTGATGACCAGGCCCTTGCGCGAACCGGTGGGCGCCGCCTTGGACGTGGGGTTCGTGCCGCCGGTGTAGCGGGCGATCAGCGGGATGGCGGAGGTGTGGGCGTCGTCGTAACCCTGCTTGACCAGGGAGGTGATGTTGAACAGCTGCCGGTCCAGCTTGCCGGACGAGATGTACGGGAGCGCGGCGCGGGGCAGCACGTACAGCTGCTTGTCGATCTCCAGCCGGGTGAAGTCGGCCGGCGAGACGCCCGGGGCCGGCTCGACGGAGACGGCCTTCCGGCCGTCGGGGAAGGTCTCCAGCCGTACCCGGTCACCGGTCACGAGCGTGACGGAGGTGACCTGGGGGCGGCCGGCGGAGTCCGGGCCGGCGGAGGCGGGTGCCGGAGCGGCGCTCGCGCCGGAGGAGACGGGGGACAGGGTGGCGATGAGTACGCCCGCCGCCAGAACGGAGGCAGAGCGATGCCGTATGTGCATCGGAACCTTTCCAGGAAGCAAGGAAACGGACACGCGGTGCGGCTCAAGACTGGGGCCCCCGCTGATCGCCGCACCAGACCTCTTCGGTGCCGTGCTTGCGACATGTCGCCAAAACGACACGGTGATTCCACCGCGCGTACCGACGGAGTCACCGGGGCCGTGCGGCCCCTCCCCGTCACCGGAAACGGCCTCGTCGCCCGGGACTTCGCCGGCTGAACCCGGGGGCCGGGCCCGACGCCCTCCCCCGCCCGGACGGACCCGGGAACGGGGCGGGGAGGACCGCACCCGGCCGTGCGCGGGCGCCGGAGCGCCATGCGCCCGCCGTACGCCCCGCCCCGGGCTCGTAGAATCGAGCCCACCATGGCTTACCTCGACCACGCCGCGACCACGCCGATGCTTCCGGAAGCGATCGAGGCGATGACCGCCCAGCTCGCCGTCACCGGCAACGCGTCCTCACTCCACGCCGCCGGGCGCCGGGCCCGCCGTACCGTCGAGGAGTCGAGAGAGACCCTCGCCGACGCCCTCGGCGCACGCCCCAGCGAGGTGGTCTTCACCTCCGGCGGGACCGAGGCCGACAACCTCGCGGTGAAGGGCCTGTACTGGGCCCGCCGCGACGCCGACCCCCGCCGCACACGCGTCCTGGCCAGCCCGGTCGAGCACCACGCGGTGCTGGACGCCGTCGACTGGCTCGCCGAGCACGAGGGCGCGGACGTCGAGTACCTCCCCGTCGACCCGTACGGACGCGTCCACCCCGACGTGCTGCGCGAGGCGATCCTCAAGGATCCCGACGACGTCGCGCTGATCACCGTGATGTGGGCCAACAACGAGATCGGCACGATCATGCCGGTACGCGAACTGGCCGACACGGCCCGCGAGTTCGGCGTACCGATGCACGCCGACGCGGTGCAGGCGTTCGGGCAGCTGGAAGTCGACTTCGCCCGGTCCGGACTGGCCGCGATGACGGTCAGCGGGCACAAGATCGGCGGCCCGTCCGGCATCGGCGCGCTGCTGCTGGGCCGCGAGTACACCCCCGTGCCCGTGCTCCACGGCGGCGGCCAGGAGCGGCACGTCCGCTCGGGCACCCTGGACGTGCCGGCCATCGCCTCCTTCGCCCTCGCGGGACGGCTCGCCGCCGACGGACGCGAGGAGTTCGCCCGGGAGATCGGCGGACTCCGCGACGACCTGGTCGCCGCGGTGCGGGCGGCCGTGCCCGACGCCGTCCTCGGCGGCGACCCGGCCCCCGGCGGCCGACTGCCCGCCAACGCGCACTTCAGCTTCCCCGGCTGCGAGGGCGACTCCCTGCTCCTGCTGCTGGACGCGCAGGGCATCGAGTGCTCCACCGGTTCGGCCTGCACCGCCGGGATCGCCCAGCCCAGCCATGTGCTGCTGGCCACCGGGACCGACCCGGACCTGGCCCGGGGCACCCTGCGCTTCTCGCTCGGCCACACGTCCACCGGGCAGGACGTGGACGAGGTGGCCCGCGCGATCGGCCCGGCGGTGGAACGGGCCCGCACGGCCGGACTCAGCTGACCGACGCGGCCACCTGCTGACACGTGCGCCGGCCGGCGTGGGCACCGGTCGGCGTGGGCGTCGGTCGGTGTGCGGGGCGGCCGGTGCGCGGGGCGGGGCGGCCGGGGCGTCCGTACCGCCGGTCGGGCCGTCCGGACTGCCCGGACCGTCGGTCAGGCCGTCCGCGCCGCCCGGACCAGCTTCATGTAACGGTCCCAGTCCCAGTGCTTCCCCGGGTCGGTGTGGTCCGCGCCCGGCACCTCCACGTGCCCGACGATGTGCTCCCGGTCCACCGGTATCCCGTACCGGCCGCAGATCGCGGCCGTCAGGCGCGCCGACGCCCCGTACATCGCCGCCGTGAAGTCCTGCGGGCGGTCCACGAAGCCCTCGTGCTCGATGCCGACGCTGCGCTCGTTGAACGACCTGTTCCCCGCGTGGAACGCCACGTCCAGCTCACGGATCATCTGCGCCACGTGGCCGTCCTTGCGGACCACGTAATGCGCCGCGGCCCCGTGCCCCGGGTCCTGGAAGACCTTCACCGCGCTCCGGTAGCTGCCCTGGGTGACATGGATGACGACCCGGTCGACCGTGTAGTCGTCGGGACGGTCGGCCCGCCGCCAGTTCGCCGGGGAGGCCGATATCCACTCGGCGCGCGCGTAGTCCACCTCGCCGGGCTTGCGGGGCTTCTCGATCCCCGGCAGCCGCCACCAGGCGCGCTTCAGCTCGTCCCGCGCCAGCACGGCCGTGCCCACGGCCGTGGCGGCGGCGCCGATCAGCAGCCCGCGCCGGCCGATGCCGCGCCCGGACCCCGCCTTCGCGGACCCCTCGGCGCCCGACGTCCCCTTGCTCTCCATGTGATCCACAACGCTCATCCGTGAGCGTCGAGTTCCCCGGGCCCCGTACCCTGGTGGAGCTATGACTCAGACTTCCCAGCGCCCCCTCCGCGTGCTCGCCGCCATGTCGGGCGGTGTCGACTCCGCCGTCGCCGCCGCCCGCGCCGCCGAGGCGGGCCACGACGTGACCGGTGTGCACCTCGCCCTCTCCGCGAACCCGCAGTCCTTCCGCACCGGAGCGCGCGGCTGCTGCACGATCGAGGACTCCCGCGACGCGCGCCGCGCGGCGGACGTCATCGGCATCCCGTTCTACGTCTGGGACCTGGCGGAACGGTTCCGCGAGGACGTCGTGGACGACTTCATCGCCGAGTACGAGGCGGGGCGCACCCCCAACCCGTGCCTGCGCTGCAACGAGAAGATCAAGTTCGCGGCGCTGCTCGACAAGGCCCTCGCGCTCGGCTTCGACGCCGTGTGCACCGGCCACTACGCCACCGTCGTGCTGAACGAGGACGGCAGCCGCGAGCTGCACCGCGCCTCCGACATGGCCAAGGACCAGTCGTACGTGCTCGGGGTCCTGGACGAGAAGCAGCTCGCCCACGCGATGTTCCCGCTCGGCGACACCCTCACCACCAAGGACGAGATCCGGGCCGAGGCCGAGCGGCGTGGGCTCGCCGTCGCCAAGAAGCCCGACAGCCACGACATCTGCTTCATCGCCGACGGCGACACCCAGGGCTTCCTCGCGAGCCGGCTCGGCACGGCCGAGGGCGACATCGTCGACGAGTCGGGCACGAAGGTCGGCACCCACGAGGGCGCCTTCGGCTTCACCATCGGCCAGCGCAAGGGCCTGCGCATCGGCCACCCCGCCCCCGACGGCAAGCCGCGCTACGTCCTGGACATCTCCCCGGTGAACAACACGGTGACGGTCGGCCCGGTCGAGGCCCTCGACGTCACCGCCCTCACCGCGATCAGGCCCCGCTGGTGCGGCACCGCCCCGTCCGGCCCCGGCACGTACACCGCCCAGCTCCGCGCCCACGGCGGCGAGACCGGGGTCACGGCGGAACTCGTCGACGGCACCCTGCACGTCGCCTTCACCGAACCGGTCCGCGGCGTGGCCCCCGGCCAGGCGGTCGTCCTGTACGACGGCACCCGCGTCGTCGGCTCGGCGACGATCGCCACGACGGCGCGACGGGAGACGGCGGCTACGTCCGGCTGATCCGGCAGACCGCGGCGACGTCCGGCTGATCCCGTCGGCCGACGCCTGCCCGACCCCGTACAGCCGTCCCCCGCGCGGTCGCGCCCACCCCCGTAAAACGGGCGCGACCGCGCGCGGAACGGGGTCTCAGGACGCCTGGCGGGC
Organism: Streptomyces sp. NPDC006435; assembly: GCF_040612315.1. Taxonomy (NCBI): domain Bacteria; kingdom Bacillati; phylum Actinomycetota; class Actinomycetes; order Kitasatosporales; family Streptomycetaceae; genus Streptomyces; species Streptomyces sp. NPDC006435. The sequence goes on along the minus strand of NZ_JBEXPY010000026.1, from coordinate 91,521 downwards.
GTACACGTCCCGGGCGAAGAACTCCGCCAGGACCGGGGCCACCGCCTGCGGCGCCAGCTCGCGCGTCTGGCCCGTCAGGGTGCGGTGGCGGGACCGGGGGAGCGCGTCCGCCAGGGCACGGGCGGACATCCGGGCCGGGGCGGTGCTGGCGCCGCCGCAGACGACCAGGGTGCGCGCCGTGACGGAGGCGAAGCGCTCGGCCGGGATCGAGCCGTCGCCGAGCAGCGCGTCGTCGTACGCCAGGGTGTGCGCCATCGACACCAGGCCGCTCCACAGCGGGGCGCGCCGCATCCGGGCGATCATGTCGGCCGGTACGCCGGTCACGGACAGGAACAGCTCGACCGCCCCGGCGCGGTCCCCGGAGGACAGCAGCCGGTGCAGCCGGGAGGTGCAGCACTCCTTGTACTGGAGGCCCGAGGCGCCCGGCGTGTACGGGGGCTCGTACACCGCCAGCAGGTCGACGGGGAGCCCGGCCGCGTGCGCCTCCAGGGCCAGCGCCCCGCCCGCGCCCATGCCGAACACCGAGGCCCGGCCGCCCACCGCGGTGACGACGGCGGCCAGGTCCTCGATCTCGCGTTCCACCGCGTACGGCCCGCTGTCACCGCTGGCGCCGCGCCCGCGCCGGTCGTAGGTCACGACGTGGAAGCGGGGCGCCAGGAGGCGTGCCAGCGGAGCCTCGGTCTCCGCCGTGCCCAGGGCCCCGCCCACCAGGACCACCGGCGGCCCTTCGCCCCGCCGCCGGTACGCGATCATGGTGCCGTCGCGGGAGAGAATCTTGTCCATGCGAGGGTGGACCGCCCGCCCCGGAAAAACTCATCGGTCCGGCCGAAGATTTTTTGAAAATCTTCGATTCCCCAGGTCAGGGCCGTGCTTTGAGGGTCAGTCGGCAACCGTCCCGGTGTCGTAGAAGCAGAAGTGGTCCTTGATGGCGGCGACTTCCTCCTTCGGATCCGGGTAGGCCCAGACGAGATCCGCCGCCCCCGGCAGCGACCAGTAGGAGGCGTCCCCCTTGAACGGGCAGTGGGTACGGGTCCCCGAAGGGGACAGGAGGTCCGTGCGGACGTCCTCGGGCGGCAGGTAGTAGCGAACCGGACAGCCCGTCTCGCGCAGCACGAGCGGGCGGCGGCTCTCGGCGAGTACGAGCCCGTCCCGGACCACACGTACGTGTGCGGTGCCGGGCTCGACCGTGATGAGGTGTCCTGATGCGGAAGCCATACGGGGTTCAGCCACGCTGTCGGCCGGTTTCTTCCCCGGCGCCGGAGATGTCGGCACCGACCCTTACGGTGGCTGCATGAAGATCTGTGTTTTCCTCTCCGCCGCCGACCTCGACGACCGCTACACCCGGCCCGCCCGCGAATTCGCCGAACTGCTCGGCAGGGGCGGACACACCCTGGTCTGGGGAGGCTCGGAGAGCGGACTGATGAAGGTCGTCGCCGACGGGGTGCAGGAGTCGGGCGGACGGCTGGTGGGGGTGTCGGTCGACTTCCTGGCCGCGAAGGCGCGGACCGATGCGGACGAGATGGTGATCGCGCGCGACCTCGCCGAGCGCAAGGCTCTGCTCCTGGAGAAGGCCGACGCGGTCGTGATCATGGTGGGCGGCACCGGGACGCTCGACGAGGCGACCGAGATCCTGGAGCTGAAGAAGCACGGCAAGCACGACAAGCCGGTGGTCCTGCTCAACACGGCGGGCTTCTACGACGGGCTGCGCCAGCAGTTCCAGCGCATGGAGGACGAGGGCTTCCTGCCGGTCCCGCTCACCGACCTGGTGTTCTTCGCGAAGGACGGCGTGGGCGCCCTGGCCCACCTGGAGGAGTGGTCCGGCCTGCAGTGACCCGGCGGCGGGTGAGATCATGAGGCAATGCCCACTCATGTCATCACCGGCGCCGGTTCCGGTATCGGCGCAGCCGTGGCCCGTCGACTCCTGGAGCGCGGCGACGAGACCGTGCTGCTGGCCCGGGACGCGGCCCGCGCCAAGGAACTGGCCGCACTCCACCCCGGGGCCCGCACGCTCGTCGGCGACCTCTCCAACCCGGACCGGCTGTCCTGGGCCTTCGCCCAGCAGGCGATGCCGGAACGGATCGACTCGCTGCTGCACGTCGCGGGGGTCGTGGAACTCGGCAGGGTCGGCGACCTCACCCCCAAGGCGTGGCACTTCCAGCTCAACACCAACCTGGTCGCGCCCGCCGAGCTGACCCGCCTCTTCCTGCCCCAACTGCGCGTCTCCCAGGGGCACGTGCTCTTCGTGAACTCCGGCGCGGGCCTCGCGGCGCACGCCGAGTGGAGTGCGTACGCCGCGAGCAAGCACGGCCTGAAGGCGCTCGCCGACTCGCTGCGCCACGAGGAGCACGGGAACGGTGTCCGGGTGACCTCCGTCTACCCCGGACGCACCGCGAGCCCCATGCAGGCCAAGGTCCACCAGCAGGAGGGCAAGGAGTACGACCCCTCCCGCTGGATCGACCCGGAGTCGGTGGCCACCACCATCCTGATGGCCATCGACCTGCCGCGCGACGCCGAGGTCAACGACCTGACGGTGCGCCCCGGCCGCTGACCGCCCCGCGGGCCCGCCGGGGACATGGGCAGCACTTAGGCTTCCCGTGTGAGCGAGAAGAACGACTTCAGGGGTTGCCCGGCCACCGGCATCGGATCCATGCCCGGGGGAGACGCGCGGGAGGCGGCGAAGACCGTCACCGGTTCCTTCGCGGGCGGCGAGGGCCTGCCGTACCTGGCGGAACTGCCCGCCCGCGGCCCCGGCGCGGACATGATCGGGCGGACCGTCGGGCTGCTCGTCGAGCTGTACGGCCACGTCGAGCCCAGCGGCTGGCGGATCAGCGACCGGCCCGGCCGCGACACCCGCCGTGCCCGGTCCTGGCTCGGCGAGGACCTGGACGCCCTGGAGGAGTTCACCCAGGGATACGAGGGACCGCTCAAGGTCCAGGCCGTCGGCCCCTGGACGCTGGCCGCCGCCCTGGAACGCCGGGGCGGCGAGGCCGTCCTCGGCGACCCCGGGGCCTGCCGCGACCTGGCGGCCTCGCTGGCGGAGGGGCTGCGCGCCCACCTCGCGGAGGTACGGCGCAGGGTGCCCGGCGCCGAGGTGATCCTCCAGCTCGACGAGCCGTCGCTGACCGCCGTGCTGCGCGGACAGATCAGGACGGCGAGCGGCTACCGCACCCACCGGGCCGTGGACCGCCAGGTCGTGGAGGGCACGCTGCGCGACGTCCTGGCGACGGTCGGGGACGGGGCGACGCTCGTCCACACCTGCGCCCCCGGCGTACCGTTCGCGCTGCTGCGCCGGGCCGGGGCGGGTGGCATCTCGTTCGACCTCGCGCTGCTCACCGAGCGTGAGGAGGAAGCGATCGGTGAAGCGGTCGAGGGCGGCACCCGGCTCTTCCTCGGGGTGGTGCCGGGCACGGACCCGGCCTCGGGCGGATTGTCGGACCCGGGCGGTAGCGTCATGGGTGTCAGGACGCTGTGGCGCAGGCTGGGGCTGAATCCGGGGACTCTGTCGGAGTCCGTGGCCATCACCCCGTCGTGCGGGCTCGCGGGTGCGTCGCCCGCGTACGCGCGCGCCGTGCTCGCCCACTGCGTCCGGGCCGCGAGATCCCTCGCGGACAACCCTGAGTAACGGGGCAACGGGCAACGGGAGGACCAGACGATGGCCGGCGAACAGCAGACGGCGGTGCCCGCAGGGGCCCAGGAGCAGCACGCACTCCTCGCCGAGCAGATCGAGGAGCACCGCTTCCGGTACTACGTGAAGGACCAGCCGGTCGTCAGCGACGCCGAGTTCGACCGGCTGATGCGCGAGCTGGAGGCGCTGGAGGACATGTACCCCCAGCTGCGCACGCCGGATTCGCCGACCCAGAAGGTCGCCGGGCCGTACCGGACGGAATTCACCTCCGTCGAGCACCGTGAACGGATGCTCTCGCTGGACAACGCCTTCGACGACACGGAACTGGCCGCCTGGGGCGAGCGGATCGCGAAGGAGGTCGGCACGGCCGACCACCACTTCCTGTGCGAGCTGAAGGTCGACGGCCTGGCGGTCAACCTCACCTACGAGCACGGCCTGCTGACCCGGGCCGCGACCCGGGGCGACGGCCGCACCGGCGAGGACATCACCCCCAACGTCCGCACGATCGCCGGGATCCCGCACCGGCTGAAGGGCGACCGGATCCCGGAGCTGGTCGAGATCCGCGGCGAGGTCTTCTTCCCGATGGAAGCCTTCGACGGACTCAACGCCCGGCTGATCGAGGCGGGCGACAAACCCTTCGCCAACCCGCGCAACGCGGCCTCCGGTTCACTGCGCCAGAAGGACCCGAAGGTCACCGCCACCCGGCCGCTGCGCATGGTGGTGCACGGCATCGGTGCCCGCGAGGGCTTCGACATCGACTGCCTCTCGCACGCCTACGAGCTGCTGCGCGAATGGGGCCTGCCCACCGCCCGGCACAACAAGGTGGTGGACTCCCTCGACGGGGTACGGGAGTTCATCGCGTACTTCGGCGAGAACCGCCACTCCGTGGAGCACGAGATCGACGGCGTCGTCGTCAAGCTCGACGAGATCCCGCTCCAGGGCCGGCTCGGCTCCACCTCGCGCGCCCCGCGCTGGGCGATCGCCTGGAAGTACGCCCCCGAGGAGGTCAACACCAAACTGGTCAACATCCGGGTGGGCGTCGGCCGGACCGGCCGGGTCACGCCGTACGCGCAGGTCGAACCGGTGGAAGTGGCGGGCTCCGAGGTCGAGTTCGCCACCCTGCACAACCAGAACGTGGTGAAGGCGAAGGGCGTCCTCATCGGGGACACGGTGGTGATCCGCAAGGCGGGCGACGTGATCCCGGAGATCCTCGGCCCGGTCGTCGACCTGCGCGACGGCACCGAGCGGGCCTTCGTGATGCCGACGCACTGCCCCGAGTGCGGTACGGGGCTGAAGCCCATGAAGGAGGCCGACATCGACCTCCGCTGCCCCAACGCGCGTTCCTGCCCCGCCCAGTTGCGCGAGCGCGTCGCCTACCTCGCGGGCCGCAAGTGCCTCGACATCGACCACTTCGGCTACGTCGTGGCCGCCGCCCTGACCAAGCCGCTCGAACCCGAGGAGCCGCCGCTGCGCGACGAGGGCGATCTGTTCGGGCTGACGATCGAGGAGCTGCTGCCGATCCGCGCCTACGTCCTGGACCCGGTCAGCGGGCTGCCCAAGCGCGACCCGGAGACCGGCGAGGAGAAGACCGCCCTGGTCTTCGCCAACCAGCAGGGCGAGCCGAGGAAGAACGCCGTCGCCATGCTCGCCGCCATCGCCGCGGCCAAGGAAGCCCCGCTGGCCCGGGTCCTCACCGGGCTCTCCATCCGCCACGTCGGCCCGGTCGCCGCCGCGGAGCTGGCCCGTCAGTTCCGCTCCATCGACCGGATCGACGAGGCGACCGAGCAGGAGCTGGCCGAGGCCGACGGGGTCGGGGACATCATCGCCGCATCGGTGAAGCAGTGGTTCGCCGAGGACTGGCACCGGGAGATCCTCCGCAAGTGGCGCGAGGCCGGGGTCCGGATGGCGGACGAGGGACCTGGGGAGGACGTGGGGCCGGGCCCGCTCGACGGGCTCACCGTCGTCGTCACCGGCACGCTGGACGGGCACACCAGGGATGGCGCGAAAGAGGCGCTCCAGAAGCTGGGTGCCAAGGTGACGGGGTCGGTCTCGAAGAAGACCGCCTTCGTGGTCGTCGGAGACAACCCCGGCTCGAAATACGACAAAGCGATGCAGCTGAAGGTTCCGGTGCTGGACGAGGGCGGTTTCGCCGTCCTCCTCGAACACGGGCCGGACGCGGCACGCGAGGCGGCCGTACAGGCCGAGGAACCGGCCGGGGAAGCGGCCGGGGAGCCGGTGGAGGCCGGATAGGCCGAGCAGAGGGGGAACGGGCCGCGTGAACAGAAGGACCGATAAGGGGTGTCCTGCGATGAATCGGGACAAGTGTTTCGCTCCGGGAGCGGGTTCACCCGATCGGCGCATACCAGATGTTGACGGATGGTCGGTTCGCATTCGGGCAACAGCGTCCGAGCGCTGCCCGTAGCGGCCCTTCCCGGCCTACTGTTGAGACGTACACCTGCCGTGCCCGGCCGCGGGGTGGGAAACCGGGCAGCGCGGCATGGAGCGGAATCTATCGGGTGACATCGGCACCGCCGGCTGTGAGAGGGACGGAATGAAACCGACCGAGAGCGCCGCACCGGTGTCGCGGCTGCAAGGTTTCGTCGGCCTCACGCCGAAAGTGGGGGCCGTCTTCATCGTGATCGCCGTCGCCCAGCTCGCGACCGGTTTCTACCGGACCGTGAGCGAGGGGCGCGCGCTCTTCCCCGACGGCGAGCCCGGCTGGGCGCTCGCCGTCCTGACCGGAATCATCGTCGGCCACCTGGTCGCGCTCGGACGCGACCGCTGGTGGGGAGGGACCGGCTCCGGCGCCTCGCTCACCCTGGCCGTGCTGCTGCTCTACGGCTGGGTGCCCGCCGGGCTGGTCAGCCTGGTCGTCGTCGTCCTGGTCGGCATGGCCCGCAGACACCGTTGGTGGCAGGGGCTGCTGCACGGCGCCGTCGACATCCTCGGCATCGGCGCGGCGGCCCTGGTGCTCGCCGCGTTCGGCGAGGTGCAGACCGTCGAGTCGCCCTGGCAGCCACTCGACTGGGGCATCGCCGCGGTCCCGGAAGTCCTCCTGGCCGCCTCCACCTATCTTCTGGTGACCCGGGTCCTGCTGTGGTACGCGAGGACCCCCCAGGGCGGCGGACTGCCGACCATCGCCCGCAGCACCCTGCTGCGCCAGGGGCTCGTCGCCCTCGCCCTGCTCGGCATCGCGCCGCTGATCTGCGTCGTCGCGATGGCCACGCCCCTGCTCCTGCCGCTCTTCGCGGTCCCGCTGATCGCCCTGGACTCCGCGCTCTGGATCGCCCGGGCACGGGCCGAGGAGCAACTGCGCGACCCGTTGACCGGACTGCCCAACCGGCAGTGGCTGCTGGAACGCACCTGGACGGCGCTGGAGGACGCGGAGTCCACCGGCACCAGATCCGCGCTCGTCCTGATCGACCTCGACCGTTTCCGCGCGGTCAACGACACTCTCGGCCATCTGGCGGGGGACCGGCTGCTGCTGCAGATAGCCGAACGGCTGAGACTGGCGCTGCCCCGGGGGGCGGAGGCCGCACGGCTCGGCGGCGACGAGTTCGCCGTGCTCCTGCCGACGGCGGACTCCACCACCAGCGCCCAGCGGGTCGCCCGCCACCTGGTCGCCGAGCTGTCCTCCCCGCTCGACCTGGACGGTCTGACCCTGGTGCTGGAGGCCAGCGCCGGGGTGGCCGTCCACCCGGACCACGCACTGGACGCCGAGGGGCTGCTCAGACGCGCGGACGTGGCGATGTACCAGGCCAAGCGCGACCGCACGGGCGTCGAGGTGTACGAGTCCAAGCGGGACAGCAACACCCCCGACCGGCTCGGACTCCTGGGCGACCTGCGCCGGGCGCTGGACGCGGGCGAGGTCGAGCTGCACTACCAGCCGAAGGTCCGCTTCGACGGCCAGGTGGCCGGCCTGGAGGCGCTGGTGCGCTGGGTGCACCCGGAGCGCGGACGGGTCCCCCCGGACGAGTTCATCGCCATCGCCGAGTCGTCCGGACTGATGCCGCACCTCACGGAGTACGTCCTGGAGACGGCGCTGGCCCAGGTCGCCCGGTGGCGGGCGCAGGGCCTGTTCGTCCCGGTCGCGGTCAACGTCTCCCCGCGCGACGTCCACACCCCCGGCTTCGCGGGCGGCGTCGCGGCCCGGCTCGCCCGGCACGGCGTCCCGGCCGGCGCACTGCAGCTGGAGATAACGGAGCACGTGCTGCTGGAGGACCCGCAGCGCGCCGCCGACACGCTCGCCGGACTGACCGGGCACGGCGTGAAGATGTCCCTCGACGACTTCGGCACCGGCTACTCCTCCCTGGTCCACCTGCGGCGGCTGCCGGTCAGCGAGCTGAAGATCGACCGGTCGTTCGTGGCCCGGCTGGCCGTCGACAACGAGGACGCCGAGATCGTCCGCTGCACCATCGACCTGGCCCACTCGCTGGGCCTGCTGGTCGTCGCGGAGGGCGTCGAGGACGACGAGACCTGGGAGCGGCTGCGGGACCTGCGCTGCGACGCGGTGCAGGGGTGGCTGGTCGCCGCGGCGATGCCGCCCCAGGAGACGACGGCCTGGCTCCGGGCGCGGGGCGAGCACGGCTGGCGCCGGCCCGCCGAACTGGCCGCCGCGGCCGCCGCCGCGGCAGCCGCCGGTACGCCCCCGGAGCTGGAGCAGCGGCCCTCCGGCCGGGCGATCAACTCACGCCCCGCCACGACCTGAGCCCACGCGGCGTCCCGCCCCGAGGGACGGGACGCCGCACGGTGGGGAAAACCGTGTTCGGGAGAGGTGTTCCCCCGGGTGGCGGGAGAGGCGGCGGGCTACCCCATAGGATTGGGGGTCGGCGGCACATTTCCACCTGCCGCGCGACGCCTGGCACGCACGCTCGCCGTGTTGCCGAATCGCTCACGTGGCTCCGCCACGAGGGCGCTCCGGCGCCTTGCGATCGCACGCACCAGACGCCGCGCGGCCCGTCCTTCGGACGGACGGCGGAAATGTGCCGCCGGCCCCCGGCCAGAACCACACACCAACCCCTGAGGATCGCTGCATGCCTGGCATCACGCGCGAGGAGGTCGCCCACCTCGCCCGGCTGGCGCGTCTGGAGCTGAAGGGCGAAGAGCTCGATCACTTCGCCGGTCAGCTCGACGACATCATCGGCGCGGTCGCCCGCGTCTCCGAGGTCGCCGACCAAGACGTACCGCCGACCTCCCACCCGCTGCCGCTGACCAACGTCATGCGCGCGGACGAGGTCCGTCCGTCGCTCACCCCCGAGCAGGCGCTCTCCGGCGCCCCGGCCCAGGAGCAGCAGCGTTTCAAGGTGCCGCAGATCCTGGGGGAGGACTAACAGCCATGACGGACCACAGCACCATCATCAAGCTCACCGCCGCCGAGATCGCCGCGAGGATCGCCTCCGGCGAGCTGACGGCCGTCCAGGTCACCGAGGCCCACCTGGCCCGGATCGACGCGGTCGACGAGAAGGTCCACGCCTTCCTGCACGTCGACCGCGAGGGCGCCCTCGCGCAGGCCCGCGCCGTCGACGCGAAGAAGGCGGCCGGCGAGAAGCTCGGCCCGCTGGCCGGTGTCCCGCTCGCGCTGAAGGACATCTTCACCACGAAGGACATGCCGACCACCGTCGGCTCCAAGATCCTCGAGGGCTGGATCCCGCCGTACGACGCGACCCTCACCCGGAAGCTGAGGGCCGCCGACGTCGTCATCCTCGGCAAGACCAACATGGACGAGTTCGCCATGGGGTCCTCCACCGAGAACAGCGCCTACGGCCCGACCGGCAACCCGTGGGACCTCACCCGCATCCCCGGCGGCTCCGGCGGCGGCTCCTCGGCCGCCCTCGCCTCGTACGAGGCCCCGCTCGCCATCGGCACGGACACCGGCGGTTCCATCCGCCAGCCCGCCGCCGTCACCGGCACCGTCGGCGTCAAGCCCACCTACGGCGGCGTCTCCCGCTACGGCATGGTGGCCTTCTCCAGCTCCCTGGACCAGGGCGGGCCCTGCGCCCGTACCGTCCTGGACGCGGCCCTGCTGCACGAGGCGATCGCCGGGCACGACCCGATGGACTCCACGTCCATCGACGCCCCGGTCCCGCCGGTCGTCGAGGCCGCCCGCAACGGCAGCGTCGAGGGCATGCGCGTCGGCGTCGTCAAGCAGTTCGCCGGCGAGGGCTACCAGGCCGGTGTCGTCCAGCGGTTCAACGAGTCGGTCGAGCTGCTGAAGTCGCTCGGCGCCACGGTCGTCGAGCTGGACTGCCCGACCTTCGACCTGGCCCTGTCGGCGTACTACCTGATCGCGCCGTCCGAGTGCTCCTCCAACCTGGCCCGCTTCGACGCCATGCGCTACGGCCTGCGGGTCGGCGACGACGGCACGAAGTCCGCCGAGGAGGTCACCGCGCTCACCCGCGAGGCCGGCTTCGGCGACGAGGTCAAGCGCCGCGTCATCCTCGGCACGTACGCCCTCAGCTCCGGCTACTACGACGCGTACTACGGCTCGGCGCAGAAGGTCCGCACCCTCATCACCCGGGAGTTCGAGAAGGCCTTCGAGGAGGTGGACGTCATCGTCTCCCCGACGACGCCCACCACCGCCTTCCCGATCGGCGAGCGCGCCGACGACCCGATGGCGATGTACCTCGCGGACCTGTGCACCATCCCGACCAACCTCGCGGGCAACGCCGCCATGTCGCTGCCCTGCGGCCTGGCCCCCGAGGACGGGCTGCCGGTCGGGCTGCAGATCATCGCCCCCGCCATGAAGGACGACCGGCTGTACAAGGTCGGAGCCGCCGTCGAGGCCGCCTTCGTGGAAAAGTGGGGACACCCGCTGCTGGAGGAGGCTCCGTCACTGTGAGTGCACTGACCAAGGCCAAGGGCTTCAAGAAGTCCAAGACCGGTACGTACCTGTCCATCGGCACCACCGCCTTCGGGGCGGTCAGCGTGCTCAAGCAGGCCAGGAAGGCGCGTTCCGAGCACGACACGCTCCGACTGGTCGACGCCGTTGTCTCCGCCGCCGCCATCGCCACGGGCATCGCTCTGCTGCTGCGCGAACTCAAGCGCATCGGCGATGACGACGTACTGCTGGGCTGAGAGGGAAGTTTCACCGTGACTGTCACCGACCTGGTGTCGTACGAGGACGCGCTCGCGTCCTACGACCCCGTCATGGGCCTGGAGGTCCATGTCGAGCTCGGCACCAAGACCAAGATGTTCTGCGGCTGCTCCACCGAGCTCAAGCAGGACGCCAACTCCCAGACCTGCCCGGTCTGCCTCGGCCTGCCCGGCGCGCTCCCGGTCGTCAACGAGATCGGCGTCGAGTCCGCCATCAAGATCGGCCTCGCGCTGAACTGCGAGATCGCCGAGTGGTGCCGCTTCGCCCGGAAGAACTACTTCTATCCGGACATGCCGAAGAACTTCCAGACCTCCCAGTACGACGAGCCGATCGCATATGACGGCTATCTGGACGTCCAGCTGGAGGACGGGGAGATCTTCCGGGTCCAGATCGAGCGCGCCCACATGGAGGAGGACACCGGCAAGTCGACCCACGTCGGCGGTGCCACCGGCCGTATCCACGGCGCGTCCCACTCCCTGCTCGACTACAACCGCGCGGGCATCCCGCTCATCGAGATCGTCACCAAGCCGATCGAGGGCGCGGGCGCCCGCGCCCCCGAGGTCGCCAAGGCGTACGTCGCCGAGCTCCGTGAGCTCATCAAGGCGCTCGGCGTCTCCGAGGCCCGCATGGAGATGGGCCAGATGCGCTGCGACGTCAACCTGTCGCTGCGCCCCAACGGCACCGAGACGTTCGGTACCCGCTCCGAGACGAAGAACGTGAACTCGCTGCGTTCCGTCGAGCGCGCCGCCCGCTTCGAGATCCAGCGCCACGCGGCCGTGCTGTCCTCCGGCGGCACGATCGTGCAGGAGACCCGGCACTTCCACGAGGAGGACGGCTCCACCACGGCCGGCCGCATCAAGGACAACGCCGAGGACTACCGCTACTTCCCCGAGCCCGACCTGGTGCCGGTCGCCCCGGCCCGCGAATGGGTCGAGGAGCTCCGCAAGGGGCTGCCCGAACTGCCCCGGCTGCGCCGGGCGCGGCTCAAGGAGGAGTGGGGCGTCTCCGAGCACGACATGCAGTCCATCCTCAACGCCGGCGCGGTCGACCTGATCGTCGCCACGACCGACGCGGGCGCCCCCTCGGACCAGGCCCGCAAGTGGTGGATGGGCGAGCTGGCCCGCAACGCCAACGAGACCGGTCGCGGCCTCGACGAGCTGCCCATCACCCCGGCGCAGGTCGCCAGGGTGGCCGAGCTCGTCGCCTCGGGCGACCTCAACGACAAGCTGGCCCGCCAGGTCATCGAGGGCGTCCTCGCGGGCGAGGGCGACCCGGACACCGTCGTCGAGAAGCGCGGCCTGAAGGTCGTCTCCGACGAGGGCGCGCTGTCCACGGCCGTGGACGAGGCCATCGCCGCCAACGCGGCCATCGCGGACAAGATCCGTGGCGGCAAGGTCGCGGCGGCGGGCGCGCTCGTCGGCGCGGTCATGAAGGCCACCCGCGGCCAGGCGGACGCGGCCCGCGTGCGCGAGCTGATCCTGGAGAAGCTCGGCGTCGAGGGCTGATCCGCCCGCGCCCCGGCCGTCCCGTACGGCCGGGGAAGCCGTGAGTCACGTCCCCGGAGGGGCGGTGCACGCCGGTCACCGGTGCACCGCCCCTCCACCTGTGTCCGGAGAGTCCGTTGAACACCGTCATGACCGAGACCGTCGCCGTCGCCCTCCTGCTCGGCGTGCTGGTCTTCGCCGTACTGCGCCCGCGGGGACTGCCGGAGGCGACCGCCGCCGTACCCGCCGCCGTGCTGGTCGTCGTGGCCGGCGCGGTTCCGTGGCCGGAGGCCCGCGCCCAGGTGGACAGCCTGCTCCCGGTCGTCGGGTTCCTCGCGGCGATCCTGGTGCTGGCGCAGCTCTGCGCGGACGAGGGGCTGTTCACGGCCGCCGGCGACCTGGTCGCACGCGCCTGCCGGGGGCGGACCGGACCCCTGCTCGGCGGGGTCTTCGCCGTCGCCTCCGTGATCACCGCCGTGCTCAGCCTGGACGCGACCGTCGTCCTGCTGACCCCGGTCGTCCTCGCCACCGCCGCCCGCGTGGGCGCCCGCCCCCGCCCGTACGTCCACGCCTGCGCGCACCTCGCCAACTCGGCGTCCCTGCTGCTGCCGGTCTCCAACCTCACGAACCTGCTGGCGTTCACCGCGAGCGGCCTCTCCTTCACCCGGTTCGCCGCACTGATGAGCCTGCCGTGGCTGGCCGCGATCGCCGTCGAGTACGTCGTCTTCCGCCGGTTCTTCGCCGCCGACCTGGCAGCGGGCGCGCACCCGCCGGAACCGGAGGAGGCCCGCCCGGCCGTCCCCGTCTTCACGCTCGTCGTCCTCGCCCTCACCCTGGGCGGATTCGTCGTCACCTCGTTCGCGGGCGCCGAACCGCTGTGGGCGGCGCTGGCGGGCGCCGGGGTGCTGGCGGTCCGCGCACTGGCCAGGCGCGACACCACCGTCAAGGGAATCGTCCGCTCCGCCCACCCGCTGTTCTGCCTGTTCGTCCTCGCGCTCGGTGTCGTGGTCCGGGCGGTGGTGGACAACGGGCTGGGCGCCGGGATCGACGCCTTCCTGCCGGACGGCTCCTCGCTGCCCGAACTGCTGGCGGTGGCCGCGGCGGCGGCCGTCCTCGCCAACCTGATCAACAACCTGCCCGCGATTCTGGCCCTGCTCCCGGTCGTCGCGGCGGCGGGGCCCGGACCGCTGCTCGCCGCCCTGATCGGCGTGAACATCGGCCCGAACCTCACCTACGTCGGCTCGCTCGCCACCCTGCTCTGGCGTCGCATCCTGCACGCCCACGGCACCCCGCCCGAGCTCGGCGAGTTCACCCGGCTCGGGCTGCTGACCGTACCGGCGACCCTGGTCGCGTCGACGGTGGCGCTGTGGGGCGCGCTGCAACTGATCGGGGTGTGAAGCCCCCGGCGGGCCGGGGGCGCCTTCGAGGAGCGGGGCCGCCTCCTGAGAAGCGGAGTCACCTCTTGAGGAGCGGGGTGCCCAGCGCCAGTTGGGCGCCGTTGCAGGTCTCGTCGACGCTGATCCGCAGCCGCAGCCCGTTCTCGACCTTCAGGGACAGCTTCTGGGGCTTGCCCAGTCCGAGCGTGCCGACCCACAGGGTGGTGTCGTCCACCTTGATGGTCAGCCGCCCCGACTCGTAGTTCGAGTTGTCGTCGATGCCCGCGGTCAGGTCGAAGGTCTGCCAGGCCCGGCCGAGGTTGAACTCCATGTACGGCCCCTCGCCGCAGTCGGGCGTCGCCACGTAGGCGTCCGCGTACTGCTGGGCGTCGAGGGTCGCCGAGCCCACCTCGAACCCGTCGGGGTCGACGATCGGGGTCAGCGTGGTCAGCGACACCTCCGGGGCGTCCTCGGCGGTGCCGGGCGTCGAGGGGTCCGCCGACGGGCTGTCGCCCCCGTCGTCCCCGCCGTCCGTGCCCCCGGAGTCCGCGGCCGGCTCCTCGGCGCCGGAATCCGGCGGCGTGGGGGTCGGGGACGACGAACCGACGCTCCCGCCCGCCCGGCCGCCGTTGTCGTCGTCCCGCATGAGCGCCCACGCCCCGCCCGCGCCGAGTGCGGCGGCGACCAGCACGGCCGCCACCGCCAGCGCGACGGCCGGGCGCTTCCGCTTCCGCTCCGGCACGGAAGCAGGCGCGGGCAGCCGGACGTCCGCGGTCGGCGGGGCCACCGGTGCGGAGCCCGGGGACCGCGAGGCGTGCGGCCGGTCCGGTTCCCCGTCCGCCGGTCCCTGTTCCGGCGGCGTCGCCGGGCCGGGGTTCACGGTGGGGGGCGTCGGTACGCCCGGATCGGCGGAGGCGGTGACCGGCGGCGGGAAGCCGGGCGCCGCGCCCCCGACGGGGACCGCGGGCGGTGCACCGGGAGGGGGCAGCAGCGGTGGCGGCGGTACGGACGGCAGGCCCGTGCCCGGGGTGCCCGACGTACCCGGCGCGTTCGTGCCCGGGTCCGGCACCTCGTCCCGGGCCGATGCGCCGGAGGCGTCCGCGTCCGGAGCGTCCGTACCGGCGGACACCGCCGCGCCCGGCACCGCGTCGCGGACCGGGGCCGCCCCGGAGCCGGTGACCGTGGTCGACACCACCGCCGAGCGCACGTCCTTCACCCACGCCGACAGGTTCTCCGGCCGCCGGTCCGGCTCGGCCGCGCAGATCCGCAGGAGCCGCTCCACCCGGTCCGGGGCCGCGGCCGCCACCTGGGGGAGCGCGGCCAGTGCGGCCCGGAGCTGCTCCGGGGTGCTCGGCGGGGCCTGGCCGCTCAGCAGGAAGTAGGCGATCGCGCCGAACGCGTACCGGTCGGTGTTCGGGGTCCGCTTGCCCTCGAACACCTCCGGCGCCGCGTATCCCGGGGTGAACCAGACCTCCGCCGTCCGGTGGTCGGCCGTCAGCTTGCTCAGCCCGAAGTCGACCAGCGTGGCCTGCCCGTGCGCATCGACCATCACGTTCCCCGGGGACAGGTCGCCGTGCACGACGGTCCGGCCGGAGGGCGTCGCCCGCCCCGAGTGCAGCCAGTCCAGCACGTCGGCGAGCTGCTCCAGCGTCCGCAGCACCTCGCGCCGCTCGGCGTGGGTGGCCAGGGTGCGCTCCTCGCGCCAGTCGCGCAGGTCGAGGCCCTCCACATGGTTCATGACCAGCACGAGCGAGCGCCCGGCCGCGGTCGACGCCTCGCCGGGCCCGTGGATCGGCGGCCCCTCGAAGTGCTCGCGCACGCCCACCACGCCGGGCCGGTTCACGAACCGCAGCAGCTCCGCCTGCTCCTGCCACTTCGCGCTGAGCCGCTGGAACTGCTCGACGGTGATCGTGGTCCTCGAATCCATGACCTTCACGACCACGGTCTCCGGCGCCCCGTCGAGCTCGATCTCGGCCCGGTACAGGACCGCCTCGCCACCCCGCCCGATGGAATTGAGCAGGCGGTATCTGTCCGGTGCGGAATCAGGCCCGATGTGATGCGACGCGCTGTTCAACTGGTCCCCCAACACAAGTAATTGACGGTCCATAAGACTGCCGCGCGGGCGGGGGCCGGTCAACGTCCGGCCGGCGGCGGACGGGCGAGGGGCGAGGGGCGAGGAGGAGAGGCGCGGTTGGACTTCCCGGCCGACCTGTTGGACGTTCACCACGGAGCCGTACGAAATCCTTCCCCGCGCCACCCGGCTTGATTAGCTTCCCGGCTGAACGACAGGACTCGGGAGGCCCATCTTGACCACGGACATTTCACGGCGCCGGCTCTTCGCACTCGGCGGCGGCGCACTCGGTGCCGCGGCGGCGGGGTCGCTGCTCCCGCCGTCGCTGCAGGCCGCGATCGCCGCGCAGTCGGCGCACCGGGAGGGGTCCGGCGGCCGGGACGGGCTCGGAGCCATCAAGCACGTGGTGATCCTGATGCAGGAGAACCGTTCCTTCGACCATTACTTCGGGATGCTCCGGGGCGTACGGGGCTTCGGCGACCGCAACGCCGTCGAGCTGCCGTCCGGCAAGCCGGTCTTCGAGCAGCCCGCCCCGCTGGGCGGCTCCGTGCTGCCGTTCCCGGTGCGGGACGCCGCCGAGGCCCAGAAGAAGGACCTCCAGTACATCGGCGCCCTCGACCACTCCTGGAGCGGCGGCGGCAAGGCGTGGGCCGGGGGGTGGATGAACAACTGGGTGAGCACGAAGACGGCTGCCACCATGGCGTACTACGACCGCCGGGACATCCCGCTGCACTACGAGCTGGCCGACACCTTCACGGTCTGCGACGCCTACCACTCCTCCATCCACACCTCGACCAGCCCCAACCGCAACCACCTGTGGAGCGGGAAGACCGGCAACGAGCCGAACGGCAGGCGGGCCGTCGGCAACGACGCGTACGACGAGGGCACGCACCCCGGGTACGACTGGGGCACCTACGCGGAGCGGCTGGAGAAGGCCGGGCGCAGCTGGCGCACGTACACCGAGTGGGAGAACTTCACCGACAACCAGATCGAGTTCTTCGCCACCTTCAAGGCGGTCGCCCGCAAGGCGCTGGCGAGGACCGGCGGCCACACGTACATGGAGTCGTTCTACGCCGCGATACGCGACGCCGACGACGCGGAGCGGCAGCGGCTGTTCGGGCTGCTGGAGGAGGGCGTCGCCACCCTGGACAGGAGCGAGCGCAGCCTCTTCGAGCGGGCGCTGCGCCGGGTGGAGACCGGGAAGCTGGCCGAGGAGTTCGCCAAGGACGTGGCGGCGGGCACCCTGCCCGAGGTCTCGTACCTGGTGCCGTCGGCCGTCGACTCCGAGCACCCGAGCGTGTCCTCGCCGGTCCACAGCGCGACGATCGTCTACAAGGTCCTGGACGCGCTGGGCAGGCACCCCGAGGTGTGGCGGCACACCGCCGTGCTCATCAACTACGACGAGAACGACGGCTTCTTCGACCACGTGCCGCCGCCCGTCGCGCCGCCCGAGGTGGCCGAGGAGCGGTGGGAGGGCAAGCCCACCGGTCTCGGGATCCGGGTGCCGCTGCTGGTCGTGTCGCCGTGGACGGTGGGCGGCTACGTCTGCTCCGAGGTCTTCGACCACACCTCCGTGATCCGCTTCCTGGAGCGCTGGACCGGGGTGGAGGAGCCCAACATCAGCCAGTGGCGGCGCACCGTCACCGGCGACCTGACTTCCGCGTTCGACTTCGGGCGCGGGCGACGCAGGCCCGACCTGGAGCAGCCGGCCGCCATTCCGCCGTTCAGCGGGCGCTGGTCGCCGAAGCCGCCGGCCGTGCAGCGGATGCCGGTGCAGGAGCCCGGCACCCGCCCGGCCCGCCCGCTGCCGTACCAGCCGGACGCGCAGGCGAAGCCGGTGGACGGCGCGGTACGGGTGGACCTCAGCAACACGGGCCGCTCGTCCGCACACTTCGCGCTGTACCCGTACGCGGGAGAGTTCCCCGTGCCGCAGCACCGGGACGTGCGGGGCACGGACCGGTGGACGGTGCCGGTCCCCGGCGACGAGTACCGCTTCACGGTGACGGGACCGAACGGCTTCCGGCGCGAGTTCGCCGGGCCCGCGAAGGGCGGGGCGTCGGCCGGGGCCGAGGTCGCCTCGCGGATCGACGCCCACGAGCGGGACCTGCACCTCACCCTGCGCAACACGGGCAGCACGGTGCTCACCTTCGTCGTGCGCCCCCTGGGGTACGTGGACGAGGCGGACCTGCGGGGCTGGTCCAGGACCGTCAAGGTCAAGCCGGGGCGCAGCCGCACCGTGGTGCACTCGGCGGCCGACGCGCACGGCTGGTACGACCTGGCCGTCACCGTCGAGGGGGACGACGCCTTCCGGCGCCGCCTGATGGGGCACATCGAGAACGGCCGGGCGAGCGTCTCGGGCTGACGGTCCGCCCGGAAGTTCCTTCGCACGGGAGTTCGGTGACTGCCGGAACCATCGTGGTGCGACCCGCGTGTCCTCGATCATGACCGAACTGATCGAGAAATGGCTCGACGTCACGGCGGAGTCCGCCCCCGAGGAGGCGGACCCCGTCGTCCTGGAGTGCGCCCGCCTGCTCGCCGCCGAACCGGACGGCGAGCAGGCGGTCCTGCTGGCCTTCGGGCTGGTGGGCATGGCGCAGTACGTCCTCGGGCGACGCGGCACGGCCGTCGAGCGAGCCGTGGTGGACGCGCTCGGCGCCGCCGCCGCGGCCCTGGACGAGCGGGTTCTCCGGGCCGGCGGGTGCGGGCACGAGCTCCATCCGTACACCGACAGCCTGGAGGAGTGGGACACGGACGCGGACGGGCTGTTCACCGCGCCGGACGTCGAGATTCCGCTCGATGAGTGGGACGAGGCGGAGATCTGCCCCCGCAACGCCGCCGGGTGGGCGCGGACGGCGGCCGACGTGATCCTGCCGGGCAGCGCGGACGGCATCCCCGGGATCGTCCCCGAGGACCACCAACGGCACATCCGCAGCCTGGGCAGTGTGCTCAACGACTATCCGAACGGTGATCCGTTCTGGGACCTGGACCTCCACGCCGTACCGCCCGCCCGCCTCTCCCGGGCCGCTCTCGCCGGCTATGTCGTCGTCGCCCATGCGAACTGCTGGTACGCGGGGTCGGGCCGGATCAGGCAGCGGTCGCTGCTCGACGACATGATCGAGGGCCTGGAGTCCGTACTGCCGCTGCTGCCGGACGGGGCCTGCGCGCACGGGGACGGCGAGCACCCCGCACTGCGCTCCGGCGGCGAGGAGCAGGCGTCCGAGGGCATCCACCTGCAGAGCCCCGGCGGCCGGACCCTCCTGCGCGAGGAACACGCGGACGGATACGGCGCCTCGCTGGAGGCATGGACCTGCACCACCTTCCTGCGCGCCCTCGCCGTCGAGGCCCGCGACCATCTGCGCGAAGCGGTCGACAGACTCTTCGGCACCCGGGAGACGGCACATCTGGACCGGGTGTACCTGCGCCCCGACGGCCGGCTCGACATCGAGCCGCTGAGCGAGCGGCATGTCCCGTTCAAGGATGAGACGGCCTCCGAGGAGGCGGCGCTCTGGGCGGCCCGGCGGTACGAGCGGCTCGGTCCGGACGGACCCGCGCTCGACCGGACCGTCCTGCTGCTCCTGATGGGCACGGCGGCCGATTCCCTGGATCTGTCGTACGGCATCGCACGCGAGATCCTCGGCATCCTCCGCACCGCCGCCGCCACCCTGCCCGGCGGCGCGTGCGACCACACGGACGGCCATGGGCGCACGTCCGACCGCTCGGCGCACATCGCGCACCTCTACGACCCCGACGCATGCCCCGCCCCCGCCTCCGGCCAGGGCTTCAGGAGCGAGGTGCTGACCTGCCCCGTCCACCTGGCGGAGACCGTGACGAAGGGCATCGCGGAGATCGAGGAGCAGTTCGAGGAAGAACTGGAGGCGGAGGAGCAACGGGCCGGGTGAGACGGCCGGAGGGCGCTGCGACCCGGGACCGCGTCAGCCCCTGCGACCGTTGTGAGTAAGGCCACGAAAGAGACAAAGGATCACGATCGGCTGCCAGAGTGACAGTTCTCAGGTCATGTGCTCTTTGCGGGTAATTCATGCTTTGTCCCGGCAAAGAGCCACGAACCGGCAGGGAGCACGTCCGTGGCCGCCATCGCCCGCTGGTGCATCAGGCACCGCCTCATCGCCGTTCTCATCTGGCTCGTCGCCCTCGGCGGAGCAGCCACCGCGGCGGGATTCGCGGGTTCCGCGTACTCCAACGACTACGAGGTGCCCGGCACGGAGTCCGGCCGGGCCACCGAACTCCTCGCGAACGGCTTCACCGACCTCGGCGGGGACACCGACACCATCGTCTGGCACACCACCGACTCCACGGTGCGGGCCGACGACGTCCGCCAGACGATGACCCGGACCCTGCACGAGGTCGAGGAACTGCCCGGCGTCGGCTCGGTCACCGGACCCTACGGGGCCGCCGGCGCCGCGCAGATCAGCGAGGACGGGCGCACCGCCTACGCCACGGTCACCTTCGACCGGCAGGTCGACGACATCCCGGTGGCCCAGGCCCAGGCACTCGTCGACACCGCGAGGGCGGCGGCCGGCGAGCACCTCCGGGTGGAGGTGGGCGGCTCGGCGGTCGCCCTCACCGAAGCGCCGTCCGCCCATCTCAGCGAGGCCGTCGGCGTCGTCGTCGCGGCGGTCGTCCTGTTCCTCGCCTTCGGCTCGCTCGCCGCCAGCATGCTGCCCATCGCCACCGCCCTGGTCTCGGTCGGCACTGCCTACTCGGGCATCGTGCTGCTCGGCCATCTGATGACCGTCGCCGACTTCGCCCCCATGCTGGGCATGCTGATCGGGCTCGGCGTCGGCATCGACTACGCGCTGTTCATCGTCACCAGACACCGCAGGGGGCTGCGCAGGGGCCTGACGGTCACCGAGGCGGTGCAGGACGCCGTCGCGACGACCGGCCGGGCGGTCGTCTTCGCCGGGGCCACGGTCTGCATCGCCCTGCTCGGCATGCTGATCCTGCGGCTCGGCTTCCTCAACGGCGTGGCCATCGCCGCCTCGCTCACCGTGGTCCTGACCGTGGCCGCGTCCGTGACCCTGCTCCCCGCCCTGCTGTCCTTCATCGGGACGCGGGCCCTGAGCCGGCGCGAGCGGCGCAGGCTCGCCGAGCACGGGCCGCAGCCCGAACTCCCCACCGGCTTCGCCGCCCGCTGGTCCGCCTTCGTCGAACGCCACCCCAAACTGCTCGGCGGGATCGCCGCCGTGGTGATGCTGGTCCTGGCCCTGCCCACCTTCTCGCTCCACCTGGGCAGCGCCGACCAGGGCAACAACCCCGCCTCGTCCACCACCCGGCAGGCGTACGACCTGCTGGCCGACGGCTTCGGGCCGGGCGTCAACGGGCCGCTGACGGTCGTCGCCCGGCTGGACGGCGCGGACGACCGGCTGGCGATGGACGGACTGCCCGCCACGCTGCGGTCCACCGAGGGCGTCGCCTCGGCCGGCCCGGTCACGTACAGCGCCGACGGCGAAACGGCCTTCGTCACCGTCGTACCGAAGACGTCACCGCAGTCGGAGCGGACCAGCGAACTCGTCGACCGGCTGCGCTCCGACGTGCTGCCGCAGGCCGCGCAGAACACCTCGCTCCAGGCCCACGTCGGGGGAGTGACCGCGAGCTACGACGACTTCGCCGGGATCATCGTCGGCAAGCTCCCGCTCTTCGTCGGCGTCGTCACGGGGCTCGGCTGCCTGCTCCTGCTGCTGGCCTTCCGGTCGATCGGCATCCCGCTGAAGGCCGCGGCGATGAACGTGGCCGCCGTGGCCTCCTCGTTCGGGGTCGTCGTCGCGGTCTTCCAGTGGGGGTGGGGGAGCGAGCTGCTGGGGCTGGGCAGCGCGGGCCCCATCGAACCCTTCCTTCCGGTGATCATGGTGTCCGTGCTCTTCGGGCTGTCCATGGACTACCAGGTGTTCCTGGTGGGGCGGATGTACGAGGAGTGGCTGGAGACCGGCGACAACCGGCGGGCGGTCCGGGTCGGCCTCGCCGAGACCGGCCGGGTGATCAACTCCGCGGCCGTGATCATGATCTCGGTCTTCCTCGCGTTCGTCCTCAGCGGGGACCGGGTCATCGCGATGTTCGGCATCGCGCTCGCCGCCGCCGTCGCCCTCGACGCCTTCGTCCTGCGCACGCTGCTGGTCCCGGCCCTGATGCATCTGCTGGGCGGGGCGAACTGGTGGCTGCCGCGCCGGCTGGACCGGCTGCTGCCGCGGATCAGCATCGAGCCTCCCGAGCGGCCGGTGCCGCATGCGAGGATCCCGCAGGCGGCACAACCGGCCGAGGACGGGGCGGTGGGGGCCGCGAAGACGATGTGAGCGGTCCGAGAAGGCCACGAAGTCCGAGAAGGAGCATGATGTTCGCGGTATCCCTGGGTGACGACGGAGCGGAACTGCGTCCGCTGGAGATCTGGCAGGCGCAGGAGTTCCTCGCCCACATGGACCGGGCCCGGGAGCTCGTCGATCCCTGGATCCCCTTCGCGTCCTTCGCCACCGACCTGGAGTCGGCGCGAGCCCTGCTCGGAAGGTACGCGGAGAAGCAGGCGGCCGACACCGGCCGGCTCTACGGCATCTGGCTGGACGGCACGCTGGTCGGCGGCGTCCTGTTCCGGATCTTCGACGCGGAGTCGGGGAACTGCGAGGTCGGCTGCTGGCTCGAACCGGCGGCGCAGGGACGTGGCCTGATCACCCGGGCGTCGCGGAAGCTGATCGACTGGGCGGTGTACGAGCGCGGCATGCACCGGGTGGAATGGGTCGCCTCCGCCGCGAACCGGCGCAGCGTCGCCGTGGCCGAGCGGCTCGGCATGAAGCGCGACGGGGTGCTGCGCGAGAGCTACCTGTACCGGGGCGAGCGGCACGACTCGGAGATCTGGTCCGTGCTGGCCCCGGAGTGGCGGGCGCAGAAGGGCTGAGAACGGGGGCGCGGCGCACCGTCGGACGGTGCGCCGCGCCTTCCTGCTCCAGCCGCTCCGGGCCTTCCCGTTCAGCTGCTCCGGGCCTTCCCGTTCCGGTTGCTCCGGGCCTTCCCGTTCAGCTGCTCCGGGCTCCCTGCGCCTGTTGTGCCTGCTGTGTCTCCTGCGCCTGCTGTGTTTGATGCGCCCCGGCACCGAACCTGGCCGGCGCGTACTTGCGCTGGTGCTCGCGGTAGGAACGGGCGAGGTGGTGCTGGAGCCGGATGTGGCGGAACTGGTAGACCGCGCCGGCCCGGCGCAGTACGCCCCGGCGGTAGGCGTCGTCCAGGAAGGCCACCGTGTCCCAGGGCAGCTTGCCGGTCAGCGGCAGCCACACCCGGGACAGGACCAGCCACCGCCCCCAGGCGGTGAACGAGAGCGCGTACGAGCAGGTGCCGCCGAGCCCGCCGACGGCGCCGATGACGAGCCCGTCCGCCGAGTTCCAGATCAGCGGGCCGAGGATTCCGTCGAACAGCTCGGTGACCAGGCGCCCGCCGAACGCGATGACCAGGGTGAGCATCGGCGCCAGTACGAGGACCTGCCGGACCACCGTCGCGCGGTTCGAGGCCAGCAGACCGGCCGGGGTGGCCGCGGAGGCGACGTCCAGCGGTGCCTCCAGCGCGGCCAGGATCCCGAAGACGAGACCGGCACCCGCCCCGAAGATCAGGCCGAAGAGCAGCATGTTGATGAGCGTGCCCTTGATCACCAGCTCGTTCGCGAGCGGGACCCCGTAGAACAGCCAGCGCTGGAGGGCGAGGGCGGACGCGCAGCCGACGCCCATCACGGACCCGCCCAGCAGAACGGGACCGAACCGGGCGGCGAACGCACGGACCGGTCTGCGGCCGACACCGGTGCCCGCGCCGGGCAGCCGCAGCCGTACCCGGGCCGGTTCGAAGGCCATGGTGCCGAACCGGGCCAGGACCGCGTGGACGCACCCGAAGGCGAGACCGGCGGCCGTCCCCATCAGACCGCCCAGCAGGAGACCCTGACCGATCGGGAACGGCAGGTTGATCAGGTTGATGAGCCACTCGGAGAGGGTGACGCAGAGCGCCGACGCCACCACCACCGACAACAGCCGCGTGGACAGCCGGAGCGAATCGCCGATCCGCCACCACGCGAGGTCCTGCTGGTCGCGGTCGAGTCGGGCCAGATGGTGGGCGAGGTAGCCGAGCCAGCGCTCGGCGCGCTCCGGGTCGCGGTGCCGCTCCCGGCGGCCGGCGGTGCTCCGCTCGGCGACGCGGCGCCGGTAGACCGTCGGCACGAAACCCGCCAGCAGATGCTCCTCCAGGGAGTTCTCGTCGGGGAAGCGCTCGGTGTCCAGCAGCTCGGCCGGATTCCGGTCGGGCGCCTCGCTGTACATCGTCCGCGCCAGAATGATCATGAGCGGGGTGCTCAGGACCCTGGCCGGGGGAGCGGTTTCCCCGTCCTCCCGGGCGCGCAGCCCTTCCAGTACGGGGGTCCAGACCGCCGTGCTCCCGCGGGCGGTGCGGGGAAGGTAGTCGTCGAGGTCGTCGAGGGTGAGGTCGGTCAGTTCGAGACCGGCGGCCCAGACCAGCGGGGCCCCGGCCTCCTGGACGGCATCGGCGAACTCGCCGCGCCGACTGGTCAGGACGAGCGGGAACGAGGTGGAGTTGAGCTCCTCCAGGGCCGTGCTCCGCAGCCCCTCCGCGATCTCGTCGAAGCCGTCCAGGACCGGCAGCACGAGATCCGCGTCGACCAGCGCGGTGGCCAGCGTCGACCCGCCGGGTGCCCGGCGGGTGAGATGCGGGTGGTCGCGCACCAGCCGGTCGATCAGCCAGTCCCGCAGCGCGACGGCCGTGGGGTCCCAGGAGCCGACGCCGAAGATCACCGGCACCCGGTCGTGCGGCTCCCGGGTCTCCAGCAGGTCCAGGACGAACCTGATCGTCAGGACCGACTTGCCGGACCCGGCCCGGCCGAGGACCACCAGCCGCCCGGAGTCGATCCGCCGGTAGACCTCGGCCACACTGCCGAGGTCGCCGCTCAGATCCATCGGGTCCGGCTTCGCTCCCGGCGGCAGCCGCTGGATGTTCGCCGAATGGTCGGTCAGGGAATCGGGCGCGTCCTGCCAGCGCACCGGCAGCGGAAACGGGTCGTGGACCCGGCGGTGTTCCTCCTCGCGCTGCCAACGGCGCCTGATCTCCTGCGCCAGTTCGTCGGCGGCGGCGACCAGGGTGTCGCGGAACGGTGACGCGAAACGATCGGGGCCGGACTTCGGACCGGACTTCGGACCGGACTTCTTCCGGGGATCCGGCTCGGAACCGGGTCCGGATTCCCGTTTGGAATCCTGCCCGGAATTCTGCGTGGGAATGGGAACGGGGGTGGTCGCGGAACCCGTCACGGAATCCGTAGTGGAATTCGATAAAGGGGAGTCGTCGGCCGGTTCGGAATCCCCGGAATTCGGCACGCCCCGCATTCCCGTGAGCGCGGCCACGAGTCTCTGGCGGTCCTCCGGTCCGGCCTCCAGGGCGTCCGCCAGCAGGTTCACCGTACCCAGTCGGTGATCGCTGGATCTGCCCGTCTCCAGTCTGCGGATGGTGCGCACGCTCACTCCGGACCGTTCCGCCATCTGCTCCTGCGTCAGTCCCGACCGGGTGCGCAGCCGACGCAACAACGTGCCCAGCTGATCCGCCACTTGGACATCCTCTCCACCACCGAGCGCGGCCGGGCATGAGCCTATCGTGACGACCGGTCACGCATGGCCGGTCGTATGGCCTGTTCCCCCAGCAGCGCGAACGCCACGATCAGTGGTGCCCGGTCGGTGCGCCGACCCGGGGCGGTGCACTTCGCAGGATCTCCGAGAAGCAGATGGCACACGCGGCCGGCCGACGACGGATCGTCGACGGGCCGGGGCGGACCGCAGGCCCGGACGGGCCCGGCACCGGACCTGATCGCCTCTCATGAATTTCTCCTGCTACGACATATGAGGAGTTGACATGGCATATCGGTTCTGGTGCGGCGAATGCGGCTTCAAGACGCCATGGGTCAGCGAGTCCCAGGGGTCGGACCGTCAGCTCGAACACTATGAGAAGCAGCACCCCGGAATTCCCCCCGGCGGCCACGTGGAGGTCAACCGGAAGAACCCGGAGGGCGTCGGATGCCTCCAGGTGCTGGGAGTCATCGTCCTGCTGCTGATCATCGCGGCCGCCTGCCAGCGGTAGGGCTTTCGTCCCACCCGCTTCCGTACCGCGTTCGGAACGAATCCGAACCCTGCCGAACAGCTGGAACGACCGACCAACTGAGAGGGACAGAAAAGAAAATGAGCATGCGTGATGTTTCCGGGGCCGGTATCCCGACGAACACGGGGGACGCGGGGGCCGACGGCGCGGCCCGGCGCCCCTCGACGGCGCGCGGGAAATGGCGTCGGCTGCTGCCGGCGGCCACCGCGGTCTGCCTCCTGATGACCGGGGCCGGCCCGGCCGTCGCCGCCGCCCCGGCCTCCGGCTCCTCGGCCTCCGACTCCCGGGCCGCAGCCCAGACCCCGGCCGACATCCTGCAGGCCGGAGCCCAGCAGGGGGTCGCCGACGGATACCCGGGCGTGATCGGCATGGTCCGGCAGGGCGACACCACCCAGTACGTCCACGCGGGCGTCGGCGACCGCGCCACCAAGACGCCCGCCGACCCGAAGGCCAAGTTCCGGATCGGCAGCAACACCAAGGCGTTCGTCTCCACCGTGCTGCTCCAGCTGGAGGGCGAGAAGAAGCTCTCGCTGGACGACACCGTCGAGCGGTGGCTGCCGGGCGCGGTCGCCGCCAACGGCTACGACGGTTCGAGGATCACGATCCGTCAGCTGCTCAACCACACCTCGGGCCTGCCCGACTACCTCGGCTCCCTCCAGATCAACGGCCCGTACTTCCTCAACCTCAACCCGAGGGAGGCGTACCCGCCGCAGAACCTGGTCGACGTCGCCCTCGGCATGCGCGCGCCGGCGACCGAACCGGGCGAGAAGTTCGGCTACTCCAACACCAACTACGTGCTCGCGGGCATGGTGATCAAGGCCGTCACCGGTGAGGACGCGGCCGCACAGATCCAGCGGCGCATCATCGAACCGCTCGGTCTGCGCGACACCAGCTTCCCCACCACCGACCCCGCGCTCCACGGCAACCACCTCCGCGGCTACGTGCTCCGGGCGATCCTCATCAGCGACGGCACGGTCTCCAACGTGCAGGTCACCGGGAGCGCCGGGGCCATGGTGTCGACCATGGACGACCTGGCCGCGTTCGGCCGGGCGCTGATGACCGGGAAGCTCCTGGCGCCCGCACAGATGGCCGAGCTCAAGACCACCGTCCCCGTGGCCACCGGCGTCGGCTACGGGCTGGGCATCGAGCGCATGGAGCTGCCCTGCGGGAAGTCGGCCTGGGGGCACAACGGCGCGGTGCTCGGCTACTTCAGCGAGTGGCTGAGCAGCGAGGACGGCACCGAGCAGGTGCTGCACACGAACAACGAGTTCCACATGCTCGCCGGCACGCCGGGGCAGGCACACACGGGCAAGGCCATGACGGACGCGTTCTGCGCGCTCTGAGCACCGCGACCGGAAGGGAGCCCCCCGCGCGGCCGGCCCGCCGACAGGCCCCGGCCGCCGGGGCGGCCCCGACCCGGCCGGCCCCCACTCACCCGTGAGAGCCACCGCTCTCGGAGAGGACATCCGATGAGAACGCAGCCGACCACCTGGCGGACCCGGACCCGGACCCGGACGGCCGTCGCCGCCGCCGCGCTGGCCATGACCGCGACCCTCGCGACCCCGCTCGCGCACGCCGAGGGCACCGAGGGCGCCGCCCCTCCTCCGGTGCTGTCCGACGGATTCGGCCTGACCCAGGTCGCCGGGGGCACCGAGGTGCACTCGGACAACGACTTCACCATCACCGTGACCACCTCGCAGGTGACCGGACCGCGCAAGATCCGCATCTTCCTGCCCAGCGGCTACCGCAGCGAGCCCGGCAAGCGCTGGCCGGTGACGTACTTCCTGCACGGCGGGCCCGGAAACCCGGACGACGCCGCGGCCGCCCCGGCCCTGCGCTCGGACTCGATGATCACCGTCGTGCCGGACGGCGGCCGGAAGGGCTGGTACGCCGACTGGCTCATGCAGAAGACCGCCGAGGGCGCGGCGAACTGGGAGACCTTCCACCTGAAGCAGGTCGTCCCCTTCATCGACGCGAACCTGCGCACCATCGCCGACCGGGACCACCGGGCCGTCGTGGGCCTGTCGATGGGCGGCTTCGGCGCCCTGCACTACGGCGAGGCCCGCCCCGACCTCTTCGGCCACGTCGCCTCGCTGTCCGGCGGCATCGACTTCGGCATGGCCGAGGTCCGCGCCGCGGTCCTGGCCACGGAACTCAACCTGCCCGGCGCCTGGTGCGCGGTGAGCAGCTCCACCCCGCCCGGCACCGGCGAGTGCACGGGCTACGGCCCGGTCGTCGACAGCGACGCGATCTTCGGCTCCCCGTACCCGATCCTCGACGCGGACCGGATCTGGAAGGCGATCGACCCGGCCGCCCCGGTCAACCTGGCCGAGCTCGCCGACACCGACGTCACGCTCTACACCGGCGACAACGACCTGATCGACCACTTCACCGCGATCGCCTCCAGGAACGTCAAGACCCGCATGGACGAGCTCGGCCTGAACAGCCGCCTCGTCGACTACGGCAACGGCTCGTCGCTCTCGCCCACCTGCAACGGCGGCCACAACTACGGCTGCTGGGCACCCGCCATCGCCGACTACGTCCCCAGGCTCCAGGACTCCTTCGACCGGGCCGGCTGAACCGGCCGGGCGGAGGCCGCGGGCCCGCGTCGCGTACGCGGGCCCGTCACCCCCGGCCGGGACCCGGGACGGTACCGGGACCGGCGGCGGGGTCCGATCCGGGATCGGGGGAGGGATCGGGCCCCGCACCGGGGGCGGGACCGGGGTCGTCCGGGGCGAGGAACGCCCCGGACGACCCCTCTTCCCGTGCTCCGGAGGCGTCGGACGGCCGGATGGTGACCTTGCCCGAGGCCAGGTCTATCGGCCCGCGCCCCGGGTCGCCGATGCCGAGGTCCACCCGGGACAGCTCCAGCCGCTTCTGCTCCTCGGCGGTGTGCTTGCGGCCCGGTGCGAAGATTTCCTCGAAGAAGTTGAACACCAGCCGCACGCCCTTTCCCCTGCCGTGGCCGCTACCGCACCTCCAGCACCAGGATCCTGTCGTCTCCCGGCTCGGGGGTGCCGCGGCCGTCCGTATTGCTCGTGACGAGCCAGAGCCTGTCGCCGCCCGCGGCGAGCACGGTGCGCAGACGGCCGTACTTCTTCTCCAGGAACGCCTGCGGGGCCGCCAGGGGTTCCCCGCCGTCCTTGCCGGACAGCGGAATCCGCCAGAGCCGCTCACC
This sequence comes from Streptomyces sp. NPDC006435, assembly GCF_040612315.1. NCBI lineage: Bacteria > Bacillati > Actinomycetota > Actinomycetes > Kitasatosporales > Streptomycetaceae > Streptomyces > Streptomyces sp. NPDC006435. The sequence goes on along the minus strand of NZ_JBEXPY010000026.1, from coordinate 62,560 downwards.
GCGCAGGCCCGCCATCCAGATCGAACCCCTGGCGAAGGCGATCCCGCTGGGGGACGCCTCGGACGTCTTCCACTGTGCCACGGGGTCGACGAAATCCTTCCGGCCCGCCTTGCCCTCGGCCTCCGGCCAGCCGTAGTTCCTGCCCGGCATGATCAGGTTCAGCTCGTCCCGGCTGTCCTGCCCGAACTCCGACGCCCACAGCTGCTTGCGCCCGTCCCAGGCCAGCCCCTGCACATTGCGGTGCCCGGACGAATACACCACGGAGTCGGCCCCGGGGTTGCCGTGCAGCGGCTGCCCGTCCGGCGTCATCCGCAGGATCTTGCCGGCCAGCGACTCCGGGTCCTGGGCGAGGCCGTCGTCCCCCGTCTCGCCGGTGCCCGCGTACAGCATGCCGTCCGGCCCGAAGGCGATCCGGCCGCCGTTGTGGATCGCGCCCCTGGGGATGCCGCGCAGGATCGTGTCCGGGGCGCCCAGCAGCCGGCCCGGCACCGTGCCGTCCTCGTCGTACTGCATGCGCGCGATGCGGTTGTCGGACTCGGTCGTGAAGTACGCGTACACCAGATGGTCCGAGCCGTACGTGGGAGGGACCGCGATCCCCAGCAGCCCGCCCTCACCGCCCGGCGCCACCCCGGGCACGGAGCCCAGCAGGGTCTTCTTCCCGCTCTTCGCGTCGATCCGGGTGATCGTGCCCTCGTCGCGCGAGGAGACCAGCAGATCGCCGTCGGGCAGCGCCGCCAGGCCCCAGGGCGAGTCCAGGCCCCCGGTGAGCGTGGAGACCACCTTCACCGAGCCCTTCGCGGGCGGCAGGGAGACCGTGGCGGACGGGGAGGCCGACGGGGACGGGGCGGCGGGGGAGGAGGCGGCCGACGGCGTCCGGCCGGTGCCCGCCGTGCCGCCGGAACCGTCGCCGGAGCACCCCGCGGTCAGCACCAGGGAACCGACGGCCAGCGCGGCCAGCGTCCCCCGCCGCACCGCCCCGCGGCGCGGGCCCCGGCCGCCGGGCCCCGCCGGGCCCCGTACAGATCCGAACAGAACACCGCGCACAGAACCGATCCCTTCGACGGACACCTGACCACTCCTCAAACACCGTCGCCCCGTTCCGGGTTCCCGGCACCCGCCGATTGTCCCCGTCCGCCGCCGGAAGCGGCGCCGGGAAGCGGAAGACCCCGGCCGGGGCGCCCCCGGTCACCCGCGGGGGCTCGGCTCAGTCCCACGACCCCTGGGCCCCGGGCAGCCGGGCGATCTCCGCCAGGTCCCGCGCGGTCAGCTCCAGTGCGGCCGCCCCCGCGTTCTCCACCGCCCAGTCCTCCCGCTTCGTCCCCGGCACCGGCACCACGTGCGGGCCCTGTCGCAGCACCCAGGCCAGCGCCACCTGCGCGACGGTCGCCCCGTGCCGCTCGGCGATCCGCCGCAGCCCGGCCACCACCGGCTGGTTCGCCGCCATCATCTCCGCCGTGAACCGGGGATGCCGGGCCCGCAGGTCGTCCGGCTCGAAGCCCTGCCCCGGTGTGAGCGTGCCCGTCAGATAACCGCTGCCCAGCGGCATGGCCGCAAGCAGCCCCACCCCCCGTGCCGAACACCACGGAAGCAGGGCGTCCAACGGCTCCGGGGACCAGACCGAGAACTCCGCCTGCACCGCGCTCACCGGGAAGACCTGCTGCACCCGCTCCAGCTGACGGATCGTTCCGTCGTACATCCCCGCACCCGACCGCCGCGGGGCCCGCGCCCCGACCGCGCAGAGCCCGAGCGCCCGCACCTTGCCGGCGGTCACCAGCTCCGCCATCGCACCCCAGGTCTCCTCGACCGGCACCTCGGGATCGGCCCGGTGCAACTGGTACAGATCGATCACATCGGTCTGCAGCCGGCGCAGCGAGGCGTCACAGGCCCGCCGCACGTAACCGGGACGGCCATTGGCCACGATGTGCTGATCACCCACCAGCAGCCCGCACTTGGTGGAGACGAACGCGTCGGACCGACGGCCCTTCAACGCCCGCCCCACCAGCAGCTCATTGGTGAAGGGGCCGTACATGTCGGCGGTGTCGAGCAACTGCACCCCCGCGTCCAGCGCCGCGTGCACCGTTCGCAACGCACGGTCACCGCGCTGTTGTGACGCGCTGTACGCCCAGCTCATCGGCATGCAGCCGAGACCGACCGCCCCCACGGCGAGCGCCGCCGCACCGAGACTCCTGCGCTCCAACTCCCCGTACCCTCCCTGGGCCCCGCCACCGGACCGCCGTCCGTCGCGGACGCCCGGCGCTTCCCCGAGCTCCCGGCTCCGTCAGGGCAGGGGGGATCCCTGTCCCGGCCCCGGAACTCCCCGGCGCCCCGCGACCGCGCGCGCCGGACGCCGCACGGCGTCCCTGCGGGCGACGACGGCAGTTCGACGACCGGGTTCGTGGCCCGCGATCACGGGACCACACCGCACCCAAAGTAACCTCTGCCGCCCGGCGCCCCTCGCGCAGCCTCCACCCATCGCCCCCGGGGGGCATGTCCTAGCCTCCTGATCATGACTGCGACGAAGACTTCCGACGCGACGGGAACCCCCGACGTCTGGCTGCCGTTCCCCGCCGACGAGATCGACGGGCTCCCCGAAGGGCTCAACTACCGCTTCTGGGACGGGGGCCCGGACTACCCCGCCGACCCCGCCGACTGCGCCTTCTACATCGTGCCGTACATGAAGGGGGCGGAGGTCGCGGTCCGTCCGCTCGGCGGCATGGCGTCGGTCCGGGTGGTGCAGACCCTCTCGGCCGGCATCGACCACGTCGAACCCGGTCTCGGCCTGCTCCCCGCGGGGGTGCGGCTGTGCAACGCCAAGGGGGTCCACGAGGCGTCGACCGCCGAGCTCGCCCTCGCCCTGATCCTGGCCTCCCTGCGCGGCATCTCCCGCTTCGTGCACGGCCAGGACGAGGAGGAGTGGCGGTCGGGCTTCTACCCCGCGCTCGCCGACAAGTCCGTGCTGATCGTGGGCTACGGGTCGATCGGCTCCGCCATCGAGGACCGGCTCGCGCCCTTCGAGTGCGCGCGGGTGGCACGCGTCGCGCGCTCCGCGCGGACGACCGCGCGCGGCCCCGTGCACACACTCGACGACCTGCCCGAACTCCTGCCCGAGGCCGACGTCGTCGTGCTGTCCACCCCGCTGAACCCGTCCACGCAGGGGCTGGTGGGAGCCGACTTCCTGGCCTCCATGCGGGACGGGGCGCTGCTCGTGAACGTCGCGCGCGGCGGCGTCGTGGACACCGCGGCACTGCTGGCCGAACTGGAGTCGGGCCGGCTGTACGCCGCCCTCGACGTCACCGACCCGGAACCGCTGCCCGCCGGGCACCCCCTCTGGCATGCTCCCCATGTCCTGATCACGCCCCATGTCGGCGGCAGCACATCGGCGTTCCTGCCGCGTGCCAAGCGGCTGATGGCCGGACAGCTGAACCGGTTCGCCGCGGGCGAGCCGCTGCGGAACGTCGTGCGCACCACCGACTGACCACGCTGCGGATCCCCGTCACTGCGCAGTGTGCGGACAACGTCCCAGGTCGTCACGGAGAGTAGAGGAACTATGTCCCTGAGTGACGACTCTGGTGTATCGTCCCGAAAGGGGCGCTGCGTCGTGGAAGGGACGGCGCCGGGGGACGCGACACGCAAGGGGGGCGACGGGCGATGCACGGCCGATGGGTGGACGATCCGACACCACGGGGCAGTCGACGGGGACCGGCGGGGCGCCGGGTGAGGGCACATCCGACGGCATCGGGGTCGCCCCGGTGAGCGCGCCGGTCGACGCCCTCGGTGCGCTCCTCTCCCGCCGGTCGGCCGTGTACGGCCCCTCAGCCCTGTTCTGGCAGCTCCTGCTCGGCTTCGTCTGCGCCGGTTACGCCGTGGGTGCGGCCCTCGGCTGGGGATCGCGTCAACTGTCGCTCTTCATGGGGGACTTCGGCCTCAGTGCGGCCGCGCTGGTCGCCGCCGTCTCCTGCTTCCTCTACGCGCGCGCCGTCGGCAGCCGGTTCCGGCCGGCCTGGCTGCTGTTCTCGTTCTCCTCGCTCATGGCCGCCGGGGGCAACGCGGTCTGGGGCTGGTACGAGGTCGTGCTCGGGCGCGAGGTGCCCACCCCCTCACTGGCCGACGCCCTCTTCCTCTGCTTCGCGCCGCCCGCCATCGTCGGGCTGCTCGTCCTCGCCAAGCGCCCGGTCACCAGAGCCGGCTGGGTCTGTCTCGCGCTGGACGCCTGGCTGATCGGCGGCTCGCTCCTCACGCTCTCCTGGAGCCTCGCCCTCGCCCACACCGCCCACCTGGTGGACGCCGAGGGCGCGAGCGTGGCCCGGGCGGCGCTCTCGCTGGCCTACCCGTTGCTCGACATCGTGCTGGTCTCCATGGTGCTCGCACTGCACTTCCGGCGGGTCGGCGCCGACCGCTCCGCGGTGAACACCGCCGTGGCCGCGCTCGCCGTGACGGTCCTGTCCGACGCCCTGTTCACCTCGCCGCTGCTGCGCCAGAACTACCATTCCGGACAGCTGCTGGACGTGGGCTGGTTCGCCGGCTCCCTGCTCCTCGCGTACGCCCCCTGGGGCGCCAACAGGGCGGCGGACAACGCTGTCCCGCCGCGGGAGGAGCCGCAGTGTGCCAGCCGGCCCGTCGCGGGTTCGCTGGCCGCGCTGACGCCGTACCTCGCCGCCGCCGTCTGCACCCTCGGCATCCTCTACAACGTCATCGAGGGCCGCCGGGTGGACCGCGTGGTGGTCCTCACCGGCTGCGCGGTGGTGCTCGCCCTGGTGGTCCGGCAGGGCATCATGCTCGTCGACAACATCGCCCTCACTCAGGAACTGGCGCAGAAGGAGAACCACTTCCGCTCCCTGGTGCAGGGCTCCAGCGACGTCATCATGATCGCCGCCCCCACCGGCGTCCTGCGCTACGTCAGCCCCGCCGCCGCCGGGGTGTACGGGCGCGACGCCGACGAGCTGGTCGGGGCCGAGCTCTCCTCGATCATCCATCCGGACGACCTGGGGCGGGTGGTCCACGAAGTGCGCCGGTTCCTCGCCGCCCCGCCGGGCGAGGAACCCACCACCCGCATCGAGTGCCGCTTCCGCTCGGGCACGGGCGACTGGCTCAACGTCGAATCCACCGTCAACCGCCACCAGGGCGGCCTGATCCTCAACAGCCGCGACGTCACCGAACGGGTGCGGCTGCAGGCCCAGTTGCAGCACAACGCCGAGCACGACCCGCTCACCGACCTGCCCAACCGTGCCCTGTTCACCAAGCGGGTCCGCCAGGCCCTCGGCGGCCGGCGGGCCGGTGATCAGGGCACGGCCGTGCTCTTCATCGACCTCGACGGCTTCAAATCGGTCAACGACCGCCTAGGCCACCAGACGGGCGACGAACTCCTCGTCCAGGCCGCCCACCGCCTCCACGAGTCCGTCCGGTCCGGCGACACCGCGGCCCGGCTCGGCGGCGACGAGTTCGCGGCGATCATCCTCGGCGACGGCACCCGCGACCAGGCCGCCCGGGAGTGCCAGGTCCACGAGATCGCCGACCGGCTGCGCGTCACCCTCTCCCAGCCGTACCGGATCGGCGCCGGGGACGTCCGGGTCGCCGCCTCCATCGGGGTCGCCTTCGCCGAGCCCGGCATCAGCCCCAGCGACCTCATGCGCAACGCCGACCTCGCCATGTACCGAGCCAAGGCGGGCGGCAAGAACCGCGTCGAGCTGTACGCCCCGCAGATGCAGGCCGAGGTCGTGCGCCGCTCCGAGCTCTCGGCCCGGCTGCGCACCGCACTGCGCGACGGCGAGTTCGCCCTGCTCCACCAGCCCGTGGTGCACCTCGCCAGCGGCGCGGTCGCCGCCGTCGCCGCCCAGGCCCGCTGGCGCTCCGCCCAGGGCATCCTGTTCACCCCGGCCGAGTTCCTCCGCGTCGCCGAGGACAACGACCGCACCGCCGAGCTCGGCCGCTGGCTCCTGGAGGAGGCCGTCGCACAGGCCGCCGAGCGGGCGAGGGCGGGGCACCCGGCCCCCGTGGCCGTACGGCTCCCCGCCCGCAGGCTCCTCGACAAGGGACTCCCGTTCAGCTCCGTCGAGGCGCTGCTCACCCGGCACGGCCTGCCCTCCGGTGCCCTGATGATCGAAGTGGCCGACAGCGACCCCCGGATCTCCTTCGACGAACTGGAGCAACGTCTCGTGGCCCTGCGCCGCCTCGGTGTCCGCATCGCGCTCGACGGCTTCGGCAGCGGCTACGCCGCGATCAACGCCCTGCGCCGGCTCCCCATCGACGTACTGAAGCTCGACCGCGGTCTCGTCGAGGGCGTCGTGGAGTCCGCCCGGCTGCACAAGATCACCAGCGGCCTCCTGCGGATCGCCTGCGATCTCGGCATGCAGTCAGTGGCCGACGGGGTGGACATGCCGGAGCAGGTCCTCGCGCTGCGCGCCATGGGCTGCACGCACGGCCAGGGGATGGCCTTCTCCGGCCCGCTCGACGAGTACCGGCTGCGCCGCGCCCTGGCCCGCGGCGAGTTCCCGGTACCCGGCACCGGTGCCAGCACCGGAACCGGAAACGGAACCGGGAGACCGGTCCTGACCGGGGGATTCACCCGTTCGGGCGGATCACATGTTGAGACGACCGTCCCACCCACTTGACATCCTGAGTGCGTCGGAGAGAGGGTCATTGCCATGCGCACCCGAATTCTCGTACTTGGAAAGCGCGTCGGCTGAAGCAGAGTCCCTCGTTCGACACTCTGCAGGACCCCACCGACGCGCTCCCCTCGCTTGCCTCACGGCACGAGGGGTTTTTTGTTGCACTGACACCAGGCAAAACGTCTCAAAAAACCCGCAAGAACCCTCAGCTTCGAGAAGAGAATGCCGATGACCGAGCAGGCCACCGGGGCCCACCACCCCCAGCCGCGGGCCCGTAACGGCGGATCCCCCGCCGCCACCGTCGAGCACGTCACGGGCGCGCAGTCCCTCGTCCGCTCCCTGGAGGAAGTGGGCGCCGACACGGTATTCGGCATTCCCGGCGGCGCCATCCTCCCGGCGTACGACCCGATGATGGACTCCACCCGGGTCCGTCACGTCCTGGTCCGCCACGAGCAGGGCGCCGGGCACGCCGCCACCGGCTACGCCCAGGCGACCGGAAGGGTCGGCGTCTGCATGGCCACCTCGGGCCCCGGCGCCACCAACCTGGTCACGCCGATCGCCGACGCCCACATGGACTCCGTCCCGCTGGTCGCGATCACCGGTCAGGTCGCCTCCAGCGCCATCGGGACGGACGCCTTCCAGGAAGCCGACATCTGCGGCATCACGATGCCGGTCACCAAGCACAACTTCCTGGTCACCAAGGCCGAGGACATCCCGCACACGATCGCCGAGGCGTTCCACATCGCCTCCACCGGCCGTCCGGGCCCGGTCCTCGTCGACATCGCCAAGGACGCCCTCCAGGCACGGACCACGTTCAGCTGGCCGCCCACCCAGGACCTGCCCGGCTACCGCCCGGTCACCAAGCCGCACGCCAAGCAGATCCGCGAGGCCGCCAAGCTGATCGTCCAGGCCCGGCGCCCGGTGCTGTACGTCGGCGGCGGCGTCATCAAGGCGGGGGCCACCGCCGAGCTGAAGGTCCTCGCGGAGCTCACCGGAGCGCCCGTCACCACCACGCTGATGGCGCTCGGCGCATTCCCCGACAGCCACCCGCTGCACGTCGGAATGCCGGGCATGCACGGTGCGGTCACCGCCGTCACCGCGCTGCAGAAGTCCGACCTGATCGTCGCCGTCGGAGCCCGTTTCGACGACCGCGTCACCGGCAAGCTGGACAGCTTCGCCCCGTACGCCAAGATCGTCCACGCCGACATCGACCCGGCCGAGATCGGCAAGAACCGCGCCGCCGACGTCCCGATCGTGGGCGACGCCCGCGAGGTCCTGGCCGACCTGGTCCAGGCCGTCCAGGCCGAGCACACCGACGGCCACGTCGGCGAGGCCGCCCGAACGGGATATTCAGCCTGGTGGAAGGACCTCAACCGCTGGCGCGACACCTACCCGCTCGGCTACGACCTGCCCGAGGACGGCAGCCTCTCGCCGCAGCAGGTCATCCAGCGCATCGGCCAGCTCGCCCCCGAGGGCACGATCTTCGCGGCGGGCGTCGGCCAGCACCAGATGTGGGCCTCGCACTTCATCCAGTACGAGCGGCCCGCCACCTGGCTGAACTCCGGCGGAGCCGGAACGATGGGGTACGCGGTCCCGGCCGCGATGGGCGCCAAGGCCGGCATGCCGGACCGCACGGTCTGGGCGATCGACGGCGACGGCTGCTTCCAGATGACCAACCAGGAACTCACCACCTGCGCGCTCAACAACATCCCGATCAAGGTCGCGATCATCAACAACGGCGCGCTCGGGATGGTCCGCCAGTGGCAGACCCTGTTCTACAACCAGCGGTACTCCAACACCGTCCTGCACTCCGGCGCCGACACCGAGGGCGCCCCGGCGAAGGGCACCCGCGTCCCGGACTTCGTCAAGCTGTCCGAGGCCATGGGCTGCTACGCGATCCGCTGCGAGGACCCGGCCGACCTGGACAAGGTCATCGAAGAGGCCAACTCCATCAACGACCGCCCCGTCGTGATCGACTTCATCGTCCACGAGGACGCCATGGTGTGGCCGATGGTCGCCGCGGGCACCTCGAACGACGAGGTCATGGCCGCCCGCGGGGTCCGCCCCGACTTCGGCGACAACGAAGACGACTGAGAGACAGAGAGAGACCGACTCCATGTCCACCAAGCACACGCTCTCCGTCCTGGTCGAGAACAAGCCAGGTGTCCTCGCCCGGATCACCGCCCTGTTCTCCCGCCGCGGCTTCAACATCGACTCGCTCGCGGTCGGTACCACCGAACACCCCGACATCTCCCGCATCACCATCGTCGTGAGTGTCGAGGACCTGCCACTGGAGCAGGTGACCAAGCAGCTCAACAAGCTGGTCAACGTCCTGAAGATCGTCGAACTCGAGCCGTCCGCTGCGATCCAGCGCGAGCTCGTCCTGGTGAAGGTCCGCGCCGACAACGAGACCCGCTCCCAGATCGTCGAGATCGTCAAGCTGTTCCGGGCCAAGACCGTGGACGTCTCCCCCGAGGCCGTCACGATCGAGGCGACCGGCGGCGCCGACAAGCTGGAGGCCATGCTCAAGATGCTGGAGCAGTACGGCATCAAGGAGCTGGTCCAGTCGGGCACCATCGCCATAGGGCGCGGCGCGCGCTCGATCACCGACCGTTCGCTGCGCGCCCTGGACCGTACGGCGTAGGACCCTCCGCCGGACGGGTCCCGAACCCGCCGCCCGCATGGCAAGACCCCGAAACGTATTCGACGCACCCGCCGTACGGTGGGACGCAACACCTGCACACCAAGGAGAAACCCAGTGGCCGAGCTGTTCTACGACGCCGACGCCGACCTGTCCATCATCCAGGGCCGCAAGGTCGCGGTCATCGGCTACGGCAGCCAGGGCCACGCCCACGCGCTGTCGCTGCGCGACTCGGGTGTCGACGTCCGTGTCGGCCTGCACGAGGGCTCCAAGTCCAAGACCAAGGCCGAGGAGCAGGGCCTGCGCGTGGTGACCCCGGCCGAGGCCGCGGCCGAGGCCGACGTCATCATGATCCTGGTCCCGGACCCGATCCAGGCCCAGGTCTACGAGGAGTCCATCAAGGACAACCTCAAGGCGGGCGACGCGCTGTTCTTCGGCCACGGCCTGAACATCCGCTTCGACTTCATCAAGCCGCCGGCCGACGTCGACGTCTGCATGGTCGCCCCGAAGGGCCCGGGTCACCTGGTCCGCCGCCAGTACGAGGAGGGCCGCGGCGTCCCGTGCATCGTGGCCGTCGAGCAGGACGCCTCGGGCAACGGCCTGGCGCTCGCCCTGTCGTACGCCAAGGGCATCGGCGGCACCCGCGCCGGCGTCATCAAGACGACCTTCACCGAGGAGACCGAGACCGACCTGTTCGGCGAGCAGGCCGTCCTCTGCGGTGGCACCGCCGCTCTGGTCAAGGCCGGTTTCGAGACCCTGACCGAGGCCGGTTACCAGCCGGAGATCGCGTACTTCGAGTGCCTGCACGAGCTGAAGCTCATCGTGGACCTCATGTACGAGGGCGGCCTGGAGAAGATGCGCTGGTCCATCTCGGAGACCGCCGAGTGGGGCGACTACGTCACCGGCCCGCGGATCATCACCGACGCCACCAAGGCCGAGATGAAGAAGGTCCTCGCGGAGATCCAGGACGGCACCTTCGCCAAGAACTGGATGGACGAGTACCACGGCGGCCTGAAGAAGTACAACGAGTACAAGAAGGCCGACAGCGACCACCTCCTGGAGACCACGGGCCGCGAGCTGCGCAAGCTCATGAGCTGGGTCAACGACGAGGACGCGTGACACCGACGCCCCGGGGGCGGGCCCTGGCCCGCCCCCGGGGCGTTCCCGTCGCTCCACCGCCGGAAGAAGCGGCGCGCCGTACGTGTGTACAAGACGTCCACCCCCGTGTGGGTGATCCTTCCAACGGGGCGCAGTGCGGGTCCGGGCACATGACTACACTGCTCCACACATACACGCGTCAGGCCCACAGTGTCGTGCGTCTTCCACGCGGCAAGCCCCTCCACGCCTGCGGCCGTCGGGACGGCCGTCCGCACTGGAACTGTGAGGACCCACGTGAGCCCGAAACCTGTCGTACTCATCGCTGAAGAGCTGTCGCCCGCCACGGTCGACGCCCTGGGCCCGGACTTCGAGATCCGGCACTGCAACGGCGCGGACCGCGCCGAGCTCCTCCCGGCGATCGCCGACGTCGACGCCATCCTGGTCCGCTCGGCCACCAAGGTCGACGCCGAGGCCATCGCCGCCGCCGGGAAGCTGAAGGTCGTCGCCCGCGCGGGCGTCGGTCTGGACAACGTGGACGTCTCCGCCGCCACCAAGGCCGGCGTGATGGTCGTCAACGCCCCGACCTCCAACATCGTCACCGCCGCCGAGCTGGCCTGCGGTCTGCTGGTCGCCACCGCGCGCAACATCCCGCAGGCCAACACCGCCCTCAAGAACGGCGAGTGGAAGCGCTCGAAGTACACCGGCGTCGAGCTGAGCGAGAAGACCCTCGGCGTCGTCGGCCTCGGCCGGATCGGCGTCCTGGTCGCCCAGCGCATGTCGGCCTTCGGCATGAAGATCGTCGCGTACGACCCCTACGTGCAGCCCGCGCGGGCCGCGCAGATGGGCGTCAAGCTCCTCTCGCTCGACGAGCTGCTGGAGGTCGCCGACTTCATCACCGTGCACCTGCCCAAGACCCCCGAGACGATCGGCCTGATCGGCGACGAGGCGCTGCACAAGGTGAAGCCCTCGGTGCGCATCGTCAACGCCGCGCGCGGCGGCATCGTCGACGAGGCGGCACTCGCCTCCGCGCTCAAGGAGGGCCGCGTCGCGGGCGCCGGCCTCGACGTGTACGCGAAGGAGCCCTGCACGGACTCCCCGCTGTTCGCGTTCGACCAGGTCGTCTGCACCCCGCACCTCGGCGCCTCCACCGACGAGGCCCAGGAGAAGGCGGGCATCGCGGTCGCCAAGTCCGTGCGCCTGGCCCTCGCCGGCGAGCTCGTGCCGGACGCGGTCAACGTCCAGGGCGGTGTGATCGCCGAGGACGTGCGCCCGGGTCTGCCGCTCGCCGAGAAGCTCGGCCGGATCTTCACCGCGCTCGCGGGCGAGGTCGCGGTCCGCCTCGACGTCGAGGTGTACGGCGAGATCACCCAGCACGACGTCAAGGTGCTCGAACTCTCCGCGCTCAAGGGCGTGTTCGAGGACGTCGTCGACGAGACCGTGTCGTACGTGAACGCCCCGCTCTTCGCGCAGGAGCGCGGTGTCGAGGTCCGCCTCACCACCAGCTCCGAGTCGCCCGACCACCGCAACGTGGTCACCGTCCGCGGCACGCTCTCGGGCGGCGAGGAGGTCTCGGTCTCCGGCACGCTGGCCGGCCCCAAGCACCTCCAGAAGATCGTCGCCGTCGGCGAGTACGACGTGGACCTGGCGCTGGCCGACCACATGGTCGTGCTGCGCTACGAGGACCGCCCCGGCGTCGTCGGCACGGTCGGCCGGATCCTCGGCGAGGCCGGTCTGAACATCGCGGGCATGCAGGTCTCGCGGACGGGTGCGGGCGGCGAGGCGCTGGTCGTGCTCACCGTCGACGACGACGTCCCGGCCTCGGTGCTCGCCGAGATCTCCTCGGAGATCGGTGCCGCCTCGGCCCGCACGGTGAACCTGACCGACTGACCGGTCCCGACTCCAGCGCGTACCCGGAATTCAGACAACCGTCTTACACGGATGTCTGGGCGCCGGGTACGCTGCTGTCATGGGACACCGTGAGGATCTGCTCGAAGGCGCCAAGCGCTGCCTGCTGGAGAAGGGGTACGCACGGACGACGGCACGCGACATCGTGGCCGCCTCCGGCACGAACCTCGCCTCCATCGGCTACCACTACGGCTCCAAGGAGGCCCTGCTCAACCTCGCCTTCCTCAGGGTGACGGAGGAGTGGGGCGATGTGCTCACCGAGAAGCGGGACACGGACGGCGACGAGGCGTCCCGGCCGCCGCTCGACCAGTTCCGCGACACCTGGCAGCGGGTGATCGACAGCTTCGAGGAGACCCGGTCCGTCTGGCAGCTCCAGATGGAGGTCGTCTCCCGGATCGACCAGGACCCGGAGCTGCGGAAGGCCCTGCTGGGCCCGCAGCGCGAGGGCCGCGAGGGCCTTGCCGAGAACATGCTCGGCATCGACCCGGAGAAGGACCCGGAGAAGGCGCGGGTGGCCGGGCTGTTCTGCCAGGCGCTGCTCGCGGGCGTGATGGTGCAGTGGCTGATGGACAGCGAATCCGCGCCGTCCGCACAGGATCTGACGGACGGTCTGAAGGCGGTGCTGGAGGGGCGGGAGTCCTGACGGCGCCGGGGGCGAAGGCGCCCCGGTTCGGTGGACGGCGGAACCGTGTCGCGGTTCCGGGCGACGGAGGGGGAGCAGGGCGTGAACGTTGGAGCGCGGGGCCTTCGGGCCTCCCGGCCGGAGCGGGTCGAGGGACGCGGGGGCGGGAGGTGCCTCGCGTCCGCCGGGCACCGGCCGCCGATGCCGGTGCGGCCCGCGGAGCCGCTTCCCGGAGCGACGGCCCCGACGCGCCGGACCGCTCCGTGAGCGCCCGTGCCGGGGAGACCTTCGCCGTCGCCCGCGCGCTGGCCGACGTCCGGGAGCTGCTGGCCGGCCCGGTGCCGGAGACCGGTCCCGTCACGGCCGGGGGTGAGCCGGACACGGGGGAGTGGACCACCACCACCGGCCCGGGATTCCGCGTCGTCCCGCTCTGGGAGGGCGACTCGCTGACCGGCGTGTACGAATCCGAGTGGAACGAGGCCGTGGACGCGTCCGAGGCCCATCTCGCCGATCTGGCGGCGGAGTTGGACCGGGAGTGGGGCCCGCACCACGTGGTGCCCCTGCACGTGCCGATGCTGCGCCACCAGCGGGGCATCCCGGTCGAGCCGCTGTTCGAGGCGCTGTTCTCCGAGGACCTCTACGGGGACCTGGCGGTCTGGGGCCCGGTCGCCGGCACCGGCCGCTGGGTCGCGCTGAGCGTGGGCCACAGCGACGGGGACGCGCCGCTGGTGCTGGCCGCGCTCGTCAGCCTCCGTCCCGTCACCGCCCCGGACACCGACGACTGGTGACCGCGACCGGCCGATGACCGCGGTCGGCCGGGCGCCGTGCTTCAGGAGGACGGCGGGGCCGCCGGGCCCTGCACGGTCCGGAGGCGTGCGGTCTTGAGCGCCATGTGGAGCAGCAGCCGGTCCTCGCCGTCGTTCAGGTCGAGTCCGGTGAGCTGCTGGATGCGGGAGAGCCGGTAGTACAGCGTCTGACGGTGGACGCCCAGCTCGGCGGCGGTCCGGGAGGCCTGGCCCGCGCAGTCGAGGAACACCTCGGCGGTGTGCGCCAGCTCCTTGTGCGACGGGGTGAGCAGGGAGCGGACGGCGAAGTCCGCGGCGGCCCCCGCCGGGAGCGTGGTCAGCAGCCGGTACGGGCCGATCGCGGGCCATCCGGCGATCGGGCCGAAGCGGGACTCGGCCGCCGCGGCGCGGGCCGCGCCCGCCGCCTCGTGCCAGGCCGCGGCCAGGTCCACGAGGCCCCGGCGGGGGGCGGAGAACCCGGCGGTGGCGTCCCGGCCGACGGTGGACCGCAGCCGCTCCGCGGCGGTCAGGGCCGGGGCGAGGACCTCGGCCGAGCGCAGCCGGACCAGCGCGGCCAGCGCCGGGAGCCCGGCGTCGGGGAGCGGGACGGAGACCAGTGCCGCCGCCGAGGGCACCGTACGGACCGACGGCGGGTCGTCCGGCCACGGCGTCACGCACACCACCGCGTGCAGCCCCTCCGCGTCCGGCCCCAGCGCCTCGTGCAGCGCGGCCACCGCCATGTCGCGCTGCCAGCCCCGCCCCGCGGTCAGCACCGCGCCGAACTCGCGGGACGGGTCCGAGCCCGCCCGCGCCTCGGCGGCGAGCAGCGCCCCGATCCGGGCCGCCACCTCCATCGCCGCCCTCAGCTGCTCGTCGGTCGGCCCCGGCTCGGCGTCGAGCAGCCACACGTAGCCGAGCACGGCACTCCGATGGCGTACCGGAAGACAGAGCCGGTCCCGGAAGACCCCGGCCTCCGGGGCGGCCGGGATGCGGACCGGACCGGTGGCGCGCGTGATGCCGAAACCCTCGAACCAGGCGCGGACCGCGGGGGTCGAGCGGCGGGTCAGGATCGAGCGGGTGCGGACCGGATCCATCGCGCTGTCGTCGTCGCTGTCGTGCGCGCCGAAGGCGACCAGCGCGAAATCCCGGTCCTCCAGCGTCGCCGGAGCGCCGAGCAGCCCGGAGATCTCGTCCACCAGCTCCTGGTAATCGCCCTTCACCCGGCCATTCTCGCACCCCTTCAGACAAATGTCTGAGAACCGGGGAACGGATGCGTGACAGCTGTCGATGGCACACGATCGGGGAGATCCTTAGATTTCACGGTGGTTCTCCGTGCTGTACCGATCTGTTCCCCCTGTACCGGTATGGCCTTCGTTCGTACTTTCCGTGGAGGTGCCCCGTGCTGGGTCCCGTGATTCTCGCCGCGTCCCGCAGCGACAAGATGCGCCGTTTCATCTCGGCGGCACCTGGCACCAAGCAGGTCGTCGACCGGTTCATCGCCGGTGAGACCGTCGACCAGGTCGTCCCGATCATCGAGGACGCCGCCGCCAAGGGCCTCGAGGTCACCCTCGACGTGGTGGGCGAGGACATCACCACCCGCGAGCAGGCCGCCGCCGCCCGGGACGCCTACCTGGAGCTGATCGAGCACCTCAAGGACCTGGGCCTGGGCGCCAGGGCCGAGATGTCCGTCAAGCTCTCCATGTTCGGCCAGTCGCTGGAGGGCGGGCACGAGCTGGCGCTCGCCAACGTCCGCCCGGTCGTCGAGGCCGCCGCCGCGATCGGCACCACGGTCACCCTGGACGCCGAGGACCACACCACCCTCGACTCGATGTTCGCCATCCACGAGGAGCTGCGGAAGGACTTCCCGCAGACCGGCTGTGTGATCCAGGCCTACCTGTTCCGCACCGAGGAGGACGCCCGCCGCCTGGCCGCCGCCGGCAGCCGCGTCCGCATCGTGAAGGGCGCCTACAAGGAGCCCGCCTCCGTCGCGTACCAGGACAAGGCCGAGATCGACAAGGCGTACGTCCGCATCCTCAAGACCCTGATGGAGGGCGAGGGCTACCCGATGATCGGGTCCCACGACCCGCGTCTGATCGCCATCGCCCAGGAGCTGGGACGCAAGGCAGGGCGCAAACTGGACGAGTACGAGTTCCAGATGCTGTACGGCATCCGCAGCGACGAGCACCTCCGGCTCGCGGCCGAGGGCCACCGGATGCGGGTCTACACCGCGTACGGCACCGACTGGTACGGCTACTTCATGCGCCGTCTCGCGGAGAAGCCGGCGAACCTGATGTTCTTCGGCCGTTCCATCCTCACCAAGGGCTGAACCGGCCCCAGGCCGCCCCCATCCCCGCCGACACCAAGGAGACAAGGCACTCATGGACGCTGTGACCCAGGTTCCCGCGCCGGTCAACGAGCCGGTCCACTCCTACGCCCCGGGCAGCCCGGAGCGCGCTCGCCTGGAGGCGAAGCTCAAGGAGCTCGCAGAGAACCCCATCGACCTCCCGATGACCATCGGTGGCGAGAAGCGGATGGGTGGCGGCGAGCGCTTCGACGTCGTGCAGCCGCACAACCACAAGGCCGTCATCGGCACCTTCGCGGGCGCCACGCAGCAGGACGCGCAGGATGCGATCGACGCCGCGCTGGCCGCCGCCCCGGCGTGGCGCGCGATGTCCTTCGACGACCGCGCCGCGATCATCCTGCGCGCCGCCGAGCTGCTGGCCGGCCCGTGGCGCGAGACGATGGCCGCCTCCACGATGCTCGGCCAGTCCAAGACCGCCCAGCAGGCCGAGATCGACACCCCCTGCGAGCTCGTCGACTTCTGGCGCTTCAACGTGCACTACGCGCGCCAGATCCTGGCCGAGCAGCCCCCGGCCAACGCGCCGGGCGTGTGGAACCGCATGGACCACCGCCCGCTGGAGGGCTTCGTCTACGCGATCACGCCGTTCAACTTCACGGCCATCGCGGGCAACCTGCCCACCGCCCCCGCCCTCATGGGCAACGTCGTGGTGTGGAAGCCGTCCCCGACGCAGACCCACGCCGCCGTGCTGCTGATGCAGCTCCTGGAGGAGGCCGGCCTGCCCAAGGGCGTCATCAACCTGGTGACCGGCGACGGCATCGCCGTCTCCGAGGTGGCCCTGAACCACCGCGACCTGGCCGGCATCCACTTCACCGGCTCGACCCCCACCTTCCAGCACCTGTGGAGGACGGTCGGCAACAACATCGCCAACTACCGCACCTACCCGCGGCTCGTCGGCGAGACCGGCGGCAAGGACTTCGTCGTCGCCCACCCGTCGGCCGACCACGCCGTCCTGAAGACCGCGCTGACCCGTGGCTCCTTCGAGTTCCAGGGCCAGAAGTGTTCGGCCTCCTCCCGCGCGTACATCCCGGCCTCCATCTGGAACTCCGGTTTCAAGGAGAAGTTCGCCGCCGAGGTCGACGGCATCACCATGGGTGACGTCACCGACCTGTCGAACTTCATCGGCGCCGTCATCGACGACCGCTCCTTCGCCAAGAACAAGGCCGCGATCGACCGAGCCGCGTCGGACCCGTCCTGCACGATCATCGCGGGCGGCACGTACGACGACTCGGTGGGCTACTTCGTCCGCCCGACCGTCATCGAGTGCACCGACCCGGCCAACGAGGTCTTCACGACCGAGTACTTCGGCCCGATCCTCGCCGTGCACGTCTACGAGGACGACAAGTACGACGAGATGCTGGAGCAGATGGAGTCGGTCTCCGACTACGCGCTGACCGGTTCCGTCATCGCGAACGACCGCGCCGCGGCCGCGTACACGATGGAGAAGCTGCGGTACGCCGCGGGCAACTTCTACATCAACGACAAGTCGACCGGTGCCGTCGTCGGCCAGCAGCCCTTCGGCGGCGGCCGTGCCTCGGGCACGAACGACAAGGCGGGTGCCCCGCAGAACCTCCAGCGCTGGACGCTGACCCGGGCCATCAAGGAGACGCTGGTCCCGCCGACCGACTACACCTACCCCCACCAGGGCTGAGAGGGCGGCGGGCAGCCTCGGAGCGGGCGGCCAGGTCCTGGCACGCACGCTTCCGGCGTTGTCGTCGGTCGATGACGCTCCGCGTCGCCTCCCTCCTCCGCCTTGGAATCGTACGCACCAGGCCGCGTCCGCTGTCCGCTCCGAGGCCGCCCGCCACCCTCACCCCCCGGGGCGCCGCCACCCCCGGCGCCCCGCCGTGAACTCCGCCTCCCGACCGGTTCCCCTGCCGGCCGGGAGGCGGTTTCCATTTCCGGGCCCGTCCGGGGCCTTCCGGGCTCAGATCTCCACGAGCACCTGGTCCAGCGACTTGCGCACCAGGTCCGGCACCTGGCAGTCCTCGGCCGGATACCCGACCGGGATCACCGCGAACGCCTTCTCGTTCTCCGGGCGCCCGAGCACCTCGCGCAGGAACCGCATCGGACTCGGGGTGTGGACCAGCGCGGCCAGGCCCGACAGGTGCAGGGCCGACAGCAGCATCCCGACGGCGATCCCGACCGATTCGTCGACGTAGTAGTGCTTGTGCTTCGTGCCGTCCTCGCCCACCCAGTACCTCTGCTGGAACACCACGACCAGGGCCGGGGCGTCCGTCATGTGGGCCTTGACGGCATCCGTGCCCAGCGGGCGCAGCGCCGCCAGCCACTCATCGCCGAGCCGCCCGTCGTAGCTGATCCGCTCCTCGTGCTCGGCCGCCTCCCTGATGCGCCGCCGCACCTCGGGGTCCTTGACCAGGACGAAGGTCCACGGCTGCTGGTGCGCCCCGGACGGGGCGGTCGCGGCGCAGGCGATCGCGTCCCGGACGACCTGCTCGGGCACGGGATCGGACGAGAACCGGCGTACGGTCCTGCGTCCGTCCATCCGCCGGCGCAGACGGGCGGCGCGTGCGAGCGACTCGTCGGCCGCGATCCGCTCGGGGCGGTAGGGGACCGGTCGGTAGGGCTCGCCGTGGACGGGCGTCCACCGCGGGGGCACGGGTGCGGGTGTGGCTGTGGTGTCGGACATGCGGGCAGTGTGACGGGCGGGGGCAGGTCCGGACCAGGGTGTCGCCGGACAGAACCGGTGCGCCCGTCGGTCAGTGTCCGCTCAGCCCCAGCCCGCGACGATCAGCGAGAGCCCCGCCGTGAAGCCGCCGCCCAGCAGGACCAGGTAGCGGCCGTAGTGGCGGCGGTGGCGGCGCATCAGCAGGCCGAGGGCCGCGAAACCGAGGCCGACCGTCAGGGTCCGGGAGCCGCGGGCCTTCGCCGACGCGGCGAGCCAGTCGGCCGCCGGCACCCCGGCGCGCCCCGCCTCCGCCCCGTACACCTTGAACGGAATGCCGTTCCACGGCTGGTGGCGCACCGCGGACGCGCTCTCCAGGGCGAGTTCGTGACGCACCTCGGCCCGCATCCGGTCCGTGGTCAGCGGCGCGGGCAACCGCACACCGGCCGAGGCCAGCTGGAGGGCGATCAGGCCACCGGCCAGGCTCCCGGCCAGGGCGCCCAGCGACAGCCGCAGCGCCGCCCCCGGCACCGCCACGCAGACCGCGCCCAGCAGCAGCTCCGGCATCAGCGGCCAGCTCAGCGCCTCCGCCAGCGCCCACAGGAACGCCAGCGGGACGCCCCACCGCGAGGCGGCGACCGCCGCCACCCGGCGCCGCGTCGCGGAGTCCCGCAGCGGTTCGGCGACCGTACGCCGGTGCAGCGCCACCACCGCGTCGCGGGCCTCCCGCGGACCGGCCGCCGGCGGCAGCGGGTCGCCGATCGACACCCGCACCAGCGCCGAGCGCAGCCTGCCGTGCTTCGGCAGCAGCCGGTCCGTGCCCGCGATCCCCACCGGCACCACCGGGACGCCCGCCTGCTCGGCCAGCACCAGCGCGCCCCGGTGGAAGGAGCCCAGCTCGCCGTCCCGGCCCCGGGTGCCCTCCGGGAACAGGACGACCGCCCGGCCCGCCCGGAGCTCGTCCGCCATGGTCAGCAGGTCGTCCATGCCGCCGCCGCTGCGCCGGACCGGGAACCCGGCGGCCAGCCTGCGGCAGATCCGGCGCCGCCACGGCGAGGCGAACCAGTAGTCCGCCGCGGCCCCGATCGCCGGGGTGTGCCGGGCGTCGAGCGCGGCGAGGAGTGCCGCCGTGTCGGCGTGCGAGGAGTGGTTGGCGACGACGACACAGCCGCCGCGGGGCAGCCGGCCGCGCCGCTCCACCCCGCCGGTGAGGCTGAGCACGCCCCACCACAGGCCGCGCCGGAGCGCGGCGGAGAACCGGGAACGGACGGGCAGTGCGATCCGGTCGCGGACGCGGGGAAGGGTGGAGCTCATGTCATCACCATCGCCAGGAGGAGAGCCACCAGCAGGGAGTCGATCCGGTCGAGGAGGCCGCCGAAACCGGGCAGCCAGTCGCCCGCGTCCTTCACCCCCGACTCGCGCTTGACCATCGATTCGAGCAGGTCGCCGAGGACGCAGCCGCCGAGCACCGCGGCCCACAGCGGGAACGTGAACGCGCCGAGCACGAGCAGCGGCAGGGCCGTGGCCACCGCCGCGCCGAGCACCCCCGCCCAGGTCTTGTTGGGGGACAGCGGCGAGAGCGGCCGCGCGAGCGGACCCCGGCGGCCCAGCGCCGTGCCGCCGCACCAGGCGCCGACGTCGCCGAGCGCCACCGCGAGCCCCACCGCGACACCGGTCTCGCCGAGCGTCACCAGACCGGTCAGGGCGACCGGGATCCACAGCACTCCGAAGGCGGTGCGGGCGGTGCGGGTGAAGCCGGTCCGGTCGTCCCCGGCCAGCACCGGGGGAAGCGCGGCCGCGACCAGCAGCAGCGCCGCCGCCCGCACGTCGAGGACCTCCGGCACCAGCCACGCCAGCGCGGGAAGCACCACCGAGGCCGCCACCAGCACCGCGAGGTCGCCGCGCCGCAGCCCCGCCATCCGGGCGAACTCGCCCGCAGCGACCACGCCGAGCCCCGCGGCCAGCACGAACGTGCCGCCGCCGCCCAGGAAGTACGCCCCCAGGAAGACCGGGGCCACCAGCGCCCAGGTGCGCCACCGCCTGCGCAGCTCGGCCCGCATCCGGACCCTCGACGGCAGTACGGCGACGGCGACACCGCCCGCCCCCAGCACCCCCGCGACCAGCGGCACGGCCCGCGCAGCCGCCTCCTCGGCGATCAGTACGGCGCTCATGCCAGTTCCCGCCACAGGCCGGCCAGCCGGAGCGCCGCGGTCAGCAGCGAACCGGCGGCGATCACGATCAGGACGGGCACGGCCCAGCCGCTCGCCGCGGCGACCACCACCAGCAGACAGCGCTCGGTCTTGCCGACCGGGCCTCCGTTGCGCCGGGGCGCGCCCGCCGCGGCACCGGCCAGCGACACCCAGGACGGCAGCGTCGCCGCGAGCCCGGCCACCGCCACCAGCCACAGCGGGGCGAGCGTCAGGAACCCGGCCAGCACGACCAGGTCCGCCACCCGGTCGCCGAGCTCGTTGAGCACCGCGCCGCGCCTGGTGGTCCGGCCCGTGTCGCGGGCCAGCGCGCCGTCCAGGTTGGCGAAGGCGAGCCGGGCCGCGAGCAGCGCGGCGACCGGCAGGGCCGCTGGACCGGCGGGCAGCCAGGCCAGCGCGGCGGCGGCACCGGCGGCCGAGACCACCCCGGCCGCGGTGA
The DNA here is from genome assembly GCF_040612315.1 of Streptomyces sp. NPDC006435. NCBI lineage: Bacteria > Bacillati > Actinomycetota > Actinomycetes > Kitasatosporales > Streptomycetaceae > Streptomyces > Streptomyces sp. NPDC006435. The sequence goes on along the minus strand of NZ_JBEXPY010000026.1, from coordinate 41,273 downwards.
GGGTGTCGGGCGACACCTCACGACGGGCCAGCGAGGCGCGGACACCGGAGAGCCGGTCCGCGTACCAGGGCTTGAGAGCGTAGAGGCCGTTCATGGCTTCAACTCTCGGACCAAGCACAATCGTTCGACACGTGGTGAGTACTCAAATACGACTGAGTACCCGGGAGCGTGCGCCCGGGTATTCGGGCGAGGGGTGTGACCCTCCTCGCACGGGCGCCCCGATCGACCGCCTCACCCCCTTCCACCAGGGACGATCGGCTGCCGTACGGGCTCTCGCGAGGGGATCGGGGGCGGTCGGGCGCAAACCTCCGTCTCAGATAGTAGGAAGTCCGAGTAATTGTGGAGACAGACCGGCCGGGCTGCCCTAGCTTTGTAGGAGCCGAACGTCTCGCTGGAACCAGCGACTGGCGGTCCTGAGCGCGCGCCCCGTGCAGGCAACCCCTGCGGCGCCCGCCTCCGCCCCTTCCGGCACCTCGAAATCCTGATCTCGAAATCGCCCTCACGCTTTTTCGATCTCGAAATCCTCGCGATCTCAAGGAGTCGATCCACCATGGCCCAGACGACCGTCCGCCGCGTCCGCCGTACCCACCGCCCGACCGAGTCGGAGCGCCAGAACGCCGCCGCCGCCCTGCAGCGGGCCCTCGACCGCCGGGACAACGGCGGCTCCACGGGCCACTGACACCGGCTTGCTGACACCGGCTTCCGGCACCGGTCCGCGGGGACCGGCCGCCGACCGCCGCTGATCGCCGTCGACCGACCGGCCTCGGGGGCCGGTCGGCTTTCCGGGCCGGCCGCCGGAGCGGGTGCAGCCCCGCCGCGGGCCGGTCCCGGTGCCGGGTGCCGACCGGACCGTCACCGCCCCGCCGGGTGGCCGAACGGTGCACGCACAGCTCCCCGTTCGTCCATATGGTGGACGTCGTATGTCATGAGGTGGGACGGGCAGTAAGGTGCGGACATGTCTCGCAGCATCAATCTCGCAGTGATCCCCGGTGACGGAATCGGCCAGGAGGTCGTGGCCCAGGGCCTCAAGGTTCTCAGGGCCGTGCTTCCGCAGGACGTGAAGCTGGAGACCAAGGAGTACGACCTTGGTGCCCGGCGCTGGCACCGCACCGGAGAAACCCTCCCGGACGCGGAGCTCGAAGCCCTCAAGGGGCACGACGCCATCCTGCTCGGCGCGATCGGCGACCCCTCCGTGCCGTCCGGGGTCCTGGAGCGCGGGCTCCTGCTGAAGCTGCGGTTCGCCTTCGACCACTTCATCAACCTGAGGCCGTCGAAGCTCTTCCCGAACACCGCGACCCCGCTGGCCGGCCGCCCGGACATCGACTTCGTCGTCGTCCGGGAGGGCACCGAGGGCCCGTACACGGGCAACGGCGGCTCGCTGCGCACCGGCACCCCGGCCGAGGTCGCCACCGAGGTCAGCGTCAACACCGCGTACGGCGTCGAGCGCGTCGTCCGTGACGCGTTCGAGCGGGCGAACGCCCGCCCGCGCAAGAAGCTGACGCTGGTTCACAAGAACAACGTCCTGGTGTACGCGGGCCACATGTGGAAGAACATCTTCGACCGCGTCGCGACCGAGTACCCCGAGGTCACCACGGACTACCTGCACGTCGACGCGGCGACGATCTTCTTCGTCACCCAGCCGGAACGCTTCGACGTCATCGTCACCGACAACCTCTTCGGCGACATCCTCACCGACCTGGCCGCCGCCGTGACCGGTGGCATCGGCCTGGCCGCGTCCGGCAACATCAACCCGACGGGCGCCTTCCCGTCGATGTTCGAACCGGTCCACGGCTCCGCCCCCGACATCGCGGGGCAGGGCAAGGCCGACCCGACCGCCACGATCCTCTCCGTCGCCCTCCTGCTGCGCCACCTCGGGCACGAGGCCGAGGCCGTGCGCATCGAGGACGCCGTCTCCGCCGACCTCGCGGAGCGCGACGGCACGGCCCGTACGACCGACCGGATCGGTGACGAGCTCGCGGTACGCGTAGCGGGCTGACCCGACGACTCCACTCACGAGGCCGCCGGGTGGCGACAGCACCCGGCGGCTTCTCCTGTGCGGCCCCCGGGTGCCACCATCGACCACTGGACCGCATTCGCGTCATTTCGTGCCAGGCTGCCCCGGAGCGATAATCGAACGGGGCCGCGGCTCGTACTGAAGCTCGGACGTCCTAGTACCTGCCCGGCGGGAGAGGCGTGAGCGCGGTCCCACACACACAACAGGTGAAGGACACGCACTCATGACGACGCCCACGATCGAGCTCAAGCCCTCCGCGAACCCGCTGTCCGACGCGGAGCGCGAGGCCAGCATGGTCAACCCCGGATTCGGCCGCCGCTTCACCGACCACATGGTGACGATCCGGTGGACCGAGGGCCGCGGCTGGCACGACGGCCAGCTCATCCCCTACGGCCCGCTCGCGCTCGACCCCGCGACCACCGTGTTCCACTACGCGCAGGAGATCTTCGAGGGTCTCAAGGCGTACCGCCGGCCCGACGGCAGTGTCGCCACCTTCCGTCCCGAGGCCAACGCCCGGCGCTTCCAGGCGTCGGCGCGCCGCCTGGCCATGCCGGAGCTGCCCGTCGAGACCTTCATCGAGGCGTGCGACCTGCTGGTCCGGCAGGACAACGCCTGGGTTCCCCCGCACGGCGGCGAGGAGTCCCTCTACCTGCGCCCGTTCATGATCGCGACCGAGGTCGGCCTCGGGGTGAAGCCCGCCAACGAGTACCTGTTCGTGGTGATCGCCTCGCCCGCCGGCGCGTACTTCCCCGGCGGTGTGAAGCCCGTCTCCATCTGGCTCTCCGAGAACCGGGTGCGCGCCGTCCCCGGCGGCGTGGGCGACGCCAAGACCGGCGGCAACTACGCCGCGTCCCTCCTCGCCCAGGCCGAGGCCAGTGCCAAGGGCTGCGACCAGGTCGCCTACCTCGACGCGGTCGAGCACAAGTGGGTCGAGGAACTCGGCGGCATGAACCTGTACTTCGTGTACGGGAACAGGATCGTCACCCCGGCGCTGACCGGCTCCCTGCTCGCCGGCGTCACCCGTGACTCGCTGCTCCAGGTCGCCCGCGACCTCGGCTACGAGTCCGAGGAGGGCCGCGTCTCCATCGACCAGTGGCGCGACGACACCGCGAACGGCACCCTCACCGAGGTCTTCGCCTGCGGCACCGCGGCCGTCATCACCCCCGTCGGCACCGTCAAGTGCGAGAGCGGCGAGTGGGTCCAGAGCGGGGGCGAGCCCGGCGAGGTCACGATGAAGCTGCGCGAGCGGCTGCTGGACATCCAGCGCGGGGTCGTCGAGGACACCCACGGCTGGATGCACCCGCTCGGCTGAGGAAACCCCGGCCGTCCGGCCGGAGCCGCGCACGACGCACACGCACAGGGCCGCGCCCGGCCGTCCGCCGGGCGCGGCCCTGTGCGTTCCCGGGGCGCGGGGCCGTCAGGGGGTGCCGGGAACGGCGGCCCCGTGCGAGGCGTCGGCGGCCGGTGGTTCCCGCGTGCGATGCGGGCGGCGTCCGGCTGTGACGGGGGCGACATCCGTCATTGTTGGAGCAGCACTCTAACCCCGGGTTAGAGTGCTGCTCTAACCGGAAGGTGTGGAGACGTGCGACTGACCCCTACGGAACGCGACCGGCTGCTGCTCTTCGGCGCGGCCGAACTGGCCAGGGCCCGCCGCGCCCGGGGGCTGAAGCTCAACGTCCCCGAGGCGACCGCGCTGATCGCGGACACGGTCTGCGAGGCCGCCCGGGACGGACTCCGGCTGGCGGAGGCCATCGAGGCCGCCCGCTCGGTGCTCGGCCCGGACGACGTGCTGCCCGGCGTGGCCGACGTCGTCACCGAGGTCCACGTGGAGGCCGTCTTCGACGACGGCTCGCGGCTCGCCGTGGTCTCCGCCCCGCTGGGCGGGAGCCTCGGCGACCGGGCACCGGGGGCCGTCCTCCCCGGACCCGCCGGGCCCGAGCCGGAGCCCGCCGTGCGGCTGGACGTCCGCAACACCGCGACCGTGCCGGTCTCCGTGACCTCGCACTACCACTTCTTCGAGGCCAACCCGCGGCTCGACTTCGACCGCTCGGCCGCGTACGGGATGCGGCTGTGCGTCCCCGCCGGGTCCTCGGTCCGCTTCGGGCCGGGGGAGTCGGTCGAGGTGGGGCTCGTGCCCATCGGCGGCGACCGGATCGCGATCGGCTTCGCCGGGCTGGTCGACGGCCCGCTCGACGCGCCCGGCGCGAGGGAAGAGGCCCTGCGGCGCGCCGCGGCCTGCGGATACCTGGGAGCAGGACGATGAGCATCGACCCGTACGAGTACGCCTCCGTGCACGGCCCGCGCGCCGGGGACCGGGTCAGGCTCGGTGACAGCGGGCTGACCGTCCGCGTCGAGTCCGACGCGCAGGCGTACGGCGAGGAGTTCCTCGCCGGATTCGGCAAGACTGCCCGCGACGGACTGCACCTCAAGGCCGCCGCCGTCCGCGACACCTGCGACGTCGTCATCAGCAACGTGCTGGTCATCGACGCCGTGCAGGGCATCCGCAAGGTCTCGATCGGCATCCGCGAGGGCCGGATCTCGGCGATCGGCCGGGCCGGCAACCCCGACACCCTCGACGGGGTGGACGTCGTCGTCGGCACGGGCACGACGATCGTCTCCGGCGAGGGCATGATCGCGACGGCGGGCGCCGTCGACACCCACGTCCACCTGCTCTCGCCGCGGATCATGGAGGCGTCGCTCGCCTCCGGCGTCACCACGATCATCGGCCAGGAGTTCGGCCCGGTCTGGGGCGTCGGCGTCAACTCGCCCTGGGCGCTGCGCCACGCCTTCAACGCCTTCGACGCCTGGCCGGTCAACATCGGTTTCCTGGGCCGCGGTTCCTCCTCCCACGGGGCGCCGCTGGTCGAGGCGCTCGCTGAGGGCGGGGCCTGCGGCTTCAAGGTCCACGAGGACATGGGCGCCCACACCCGCGCCCTGGACACCGCGCTGCGGGTCGCCGAGGAGCACGACGTCCAGGTCGCCCTGCACAGCGACGGGCTGAACGAGTGCCTGTCGGTCGAGGACACCCTGCGCGTCCTGGAGGGCCGCACGATCCACGCCTTCCACATCGAGGGCTGCGGCGGCGGACACGTCCCCAACGTCCTGAAGATGGCCGGCGTGCCGAACGTCATCGGCTCGTCCACCAACCCGACCCTGCCCTTCGGCCGGGACGCCGTCGCCGAGCACTACGGGATGATCGTCTCCGTCCACGACCTCAAGACGGACCTGCCGGGCGACGCCGCCATGGCCCGCGACCGCATCCGCGCCGGGACGATGGGCGCCGAGGACGTACTGCACGACCTGGGCGCCATCGGCATCACCTCCTCCGACGCCCAGGGCATGGGCCGGGCCGGCGAGACGGTGCGCCGCACCTTCGCCATGGCCGGGAAGATGAAGGCCGAGCTCGGCCCGATGGACGGCGACGGCCCCGACGACGACAACGCCCGGGTGCTGCGCTACATCGCCAAGCTCACCATCAACCCCGCCATCGCCCACGGCCTCGCGCACGAGGTCGGCTCCATCGAGACCGGCAAGATGGCCGACATCGTGCTGTGGCGACCCGAGTTCTTCGGCGCCAAGCCGCAGCTGGTGCTCAAGGCGGGCTTCCCCGCGTACGGCGTCACCGGCGACCCGAACGCCGCCACCGACACCTGCGAACCGCTCGTGCTCGGACCGCAGTTCGGGGCGTACGGGGCGACCGCCGCCGACCTCTCCGTCGCCTTCGTGTCCCAGGCCGCGACCCAGCTGGGCGCGGACTCGATGCCCACCCGCCGGCGCCGCGTCGGGGTGCGCGGCACCCGGGGCATCGGCCCCGGCGACCTCGTGCACAACTCCCGCACCGGAGAGGTCACCGTGGACGCCCGCAGCGGCCTGGTCGCCCTGGACGGCGACCCGCTGCGCTCCGAGCCCGCCGACTCCGTCTCCCTCAACCGCCTCTACTTCCTCTGACACCCCTTCAGGACGCCTCATGACCTTCCGCATGCCGCCCGAGTGGGCCCCGCACGAACGCACCTGGATGGCCTGGCCCGGCCCCAACCCCACCTTCGACACCGACGCCGAACTGACCGCGGCCCGCGAGGCATGGGCCACCGTGGCCCGCGCCGTCCGCCGCTTCGAACCCGTCACGATGGTCGTCGGCCCCGGCCAGGAGGACGGCGCCCGCGCCCTCCTCGGCCCGGACGTCGAGCTCGCCGTCCGCCCCCTGGACGACGCCTGGATGCGGGACATCGGCCCCACCTTCGTCACCGACGGGCGGCAACTGGCCGCCGTGGACTGGACGTTCAACGGCTGGGGCGCCCAGGGCTGGGCCCGCTGGGAGCACGACCGGCACATCGCCCGCTCCGTCGCCGAACTCGCCGACGTGCCCGTGCACGGCTCCCGCCTGGTCAACGAGGGCGGCGCCATCCACGTCGACGGCGAGGGCACCGTCCTGCTCACCGAGACCGTCCAGCTCGGCAAGGAGCGCAACCCCGACTGGCCCCGCGAGCAGGTCGAGTCCGAGATCCACGCCCGGCTCGGCACCGAGAAGGCCATCTGGCTGCCGCGCGGACTGTCCGGCGACTACGGCACGTACGGCACCCTCGGCCACGTCGACATCGTCGCCGCGTTCGCCCGTCCCGGCACCGTCGTCGTCCACGTCCAGCCCGACCCGGCCCACCCCGACCACGAGATCACCCGCGAGACCGTCCGCATCCTGCGCGCGGCCACCGACGCCCGGGGCCGCTCCCTGGAGGTCGTCGAGGTCAAGGCGCCCACCGTGCTGAAGGCCGACGGGGAGTGGGTCGACTACTCCTACATCAACCACTACCTCTGCAACGGCGGCGTCGTCCTGTGCGCCTTCGACGACCCGCGCGACAAGGAGGCGGCGGAGATCTTCGGTGAACTCTTCCCCGACCGTACGGTGACGCTCGTCGACGCCCGTACCATCTTTGCCGGCGGTGGAGGCATCCACTGCATCACACAGCAGCAGCCGAAGGTCTGAAACGTGCCCCCCGCGCCACGCCGTCGCAACACCGCCCCGCCCCGTGAGGAACTGCTGGCCGCAGCCATGGCCACCATCGCCGAACGGGGGCTCGACGGCCTCACCATGGCCGGACTCGGCCGCGAGGTCGGCATGAGCAGCGGACACCTCCTCTACTACTTCCGCACCAAGGACGAGCTGCTGCTCCAGACCCTGGAGTGGAGCGAGGGACGGCTCGGCGAGCGGCGGCGCGCCCTGCTCGCGGGGCGGGTGACGGCCCGCGAACGGCTCGACGGGTACATCGACCTGTACCTCCCCGACGGCGACCACGACCCGCACTGGACGCTCTGGCTGGAGGTGTGGAACCGCTCGCGGGACGCGGACGACGACGCGCGCGCCCGGCAGGCCGCCATCGAGGACGCCTGGCACCACGACCTGGTGGCCCTGGTGCGGGAGGGCGTCGCGGGCGGCGAGTTCCGCGCCGTCGACGCCGAACGGTTCGCGACCCGGCTGCGCGCGCTGCTCGACGGCTTCAGCGTCCACGTCGCGGTCGGCATACCCGGCACCGGACGTTCCCGGGTCCTCGCCGAGGCGGAGGAGTTCGTCGAGGAGTCGCTCGCGGCCCGTTAGGGCGTGCTCCGAAAGCCCCGCCCGGCGGCGCGGCCGTACCCCCACCGTGAACGAAACGCACGTAAGTACGCGCGATCGTTGCCCGTTGCGCCCTTGTTGTGTTCCCGCCCGGTCGGGCACGGTGGCGGACCATGGGACGAGAGCAGTGGAAGAAGATCTGGGTCGGCTCGGCCGGCAACATGGTCGAGTGGTTCGACTGGTTCGTGTACGCCACCTTCGCGGTCTACTTCGCGGATTCGTTCTTCCCCGAGGGCAACGAGACCGCCAACCTGATGAACACCATGGGCATCTTCGCCGTCGGCTTCTTCATGCGGCCGGTCGGCGGCTGGCTGCTCGGCCGGATCGGTGACCGCAAGGGGCGCAAGGCCGCGCTCACCCTCACCGTCACCCTCATGTCGGCCTCCGCGATCCTCATCGCCATCGCGCCGACGTACGACGTCGCGGGATACGGCGGCGTCGCCGTCCTGCTGGTGGCCCGGCTGCTCCAGGGCCTGTCCGTCGGGGGCGAGTACGCCGCCAGCGCCACCTACCTCACCGAGGCGTCGGCCCCCGAACGGCGCGGCTTCGCCTCCAGCTTCCAGTACGTGTCCATGACCGCGGGACAGCTGGTCGGCCTCGGCCTCCAGATCGTCCTGCAGCGCAACATGTCCGAGGCGGCCCTGCACGACTGGGGCTGGCGCATCCCGTTCGTCGTCGGCGCGCTCGGCGCCGGAATCGTCTTCTACCTGCGCCGCAACATGCTGGAGACCGAGGTCTACGCGGAGTCCGGCGCCGCCGACCAGGAGGACCGGGGCACCCTGAAGGCGCTGTGGCAGCACAGGCGCGAGGCGTTCCTCGTGATGGCGCTGACCATGGGCGGGACCGTCGCCTACTACACGTACACGACCTACCTCACCAAGTTCCTCTCCAAGAGCGCGGGCATGGAGAAGTCCACCGCCTCGCTCGTCAGCTTCTGCGCGCTGTTCGTCTTCATGTGCCTCCAGCCGCTGGCCGGGATGCTCTCGGACCGGATCGGCCGCCGCCCGCTGCTGATCGGCTTCGCCATCGGTTCCACCTTCCTGACCGTGCCGATCATGACCATGCTCAAGCACGCGGGCACCTTCTGGCCGGCCTTCGGGCTGGCGCTGCTCGCCCTGGTGATCGTCACCGGCTACACCTCGATCAACGCCTGTGTGAAGGCGGAGCTGTTCCCGACCGGCATCCGCGCCCTGGGCGTCGCCCTCCCGTACGCCCTGGCCAACGCGCTCTTCGGCGGCACCGCCGAGTACGTGGCGCTCTGGTTCAAGAAGGCGGGCATCGAGTCCGGCTTCTACTGGTACGTGGCGGGCTGCGCCGCGGTCTCCCTGGTGGTCTACCTGACCATGCGCGAGACCCGCAACATCGACCTGGGCCGGATCGGCACCAAGGACGCGGACCGGGGCGGCGCACGGAAGTCCGCAGCGGCCGGCGCCACGCCCGCGCCCTGACGGGGACGAGCGGCGTCACGTCCGAGTCCTGACCGGGACGAGCGGCGCGCCCGCATCCTGAGACGGGGAAGGGCACGGAGGCGGCCCTGTGCAAGACTGCCTCCGTGCCTTCGTCCGTCATGATTATCGGCAGCAGGCGCGCCGGTCCGCAGTGACCGCCCCGCATCATCACGTGCGGCGCGGCCACCGTGCCCCAGACCCGCGCGCAGACCTCTCGCACCCGCGAGGGGTTTTTTCGTTTTCCGGCCCTCACCTCGGCCGGGGCGAGGCGCACGCGGGATGATGGGGGCAAGTGGAGCCAGATAGTCCGGATCCGCTCATCCGACAGGAGTCAGACCAGCATGACCACCAAGGCCAAGGCCACCGACGACAGCTTCCACGTCTTCGACACCACACTGCGCGACGGGGCCCAGCGTGAAGGCATCAACCTGACGGTCGCGGACAAGCTGACCATCGCCCGGCACCTGGACGACTTCGGCGTCGGCTTCATCGAGGGCGGCTGGCCCGGCGCCAACCCCCGCGACACCGAGTTCTTCGCCCGCGCGCGGCAGGAGATCCAGTTCGAGAACGCCGAACTGGTCGCCTTCGGCGCCACCCGCAGGGCCGGTGGCAGGGCCGCCGAGGACCCCCAGGTCAAGGCGCTGCTGGAATCCGGCGCCCCGGTGATCACGCTGGTCGCCAAGTCCCACGACCGCCACGTGGAACTCGCGCTGCGCACCACGCTGGAGGAGAACCTGGAGATGGTCCGCGACACCGTCTCCTTCCTCCGGGAGCGGGGCCGCCGGGTCTTCGTCGACTGCGAGCACTTCTTCGACGGCTACCGCGCCAACGCCGAGTACGCCAAGGCGGTCGTCCGCGCCGCCGCCGAGTCGGGCGCCGACGTCGTCATCCTCTGCGACACCAACGGCGGCATGCTCCCCGCCCAGATCCACGCGGTCGTCTCCACCGTCCTCGCCGACACCGGCGCCCGGCTCGGCATCCACGCCCAGGACGACACCGGCTGCGCCGTCGCCAACACCCTCGCCGCCGTCGACGCGGGCGCCACGCACGTCCAGTGCACCGCCAACGGCTACGGCGAACGGGTCGGCAACGCCAACCTCTTCCCCGTCGTCGCCGCGCTGGAACTCAAGTACGGCAAGAGCGTCCTCCCCGAGGGCTCCCTCGCCGACATGACCCGCGTCTCGCACGCCATCGCCGAGGTCGTCAACCTGACGCCCTCCACCCACCAGCCCTATGTGGGTGTTTCCGCCTTCGCCCACAAGGCCGGACTGCACGCCTCCGCGATCAAGGTCGACCCCGACCTGTACCAGCACATCGACCCCGCCCTGGTCGGCAACACGATGCGGATGCTCGTCTCCGACATGGCGGGCCGCGCCTCCATCGAGCTCAAGGGCAAGGAGCTCGGCATCGACCTCGGCGGCGACCGCGAGCTCGTCGGCCGGGTCGTGGAGCGGGTCAAGGAGCGCGAGCTCAAGGGCTACACCTACGAGGCCGCCGACGCCTCCTTCGAACTGCTGCTGCGCGCCGAGGCCGAGGGCCGACCCCGCCGCTACTTCCGCACCGAGTCCTGGCGCGCCATCGTCGAGAACCGCCCCGACGGCACGCACGCCAACGAGGCGACCGTGAAGCTCTGGGCCAAGGGCGAGCGGATCGTCGCCACCGCCGAGGGCAACGGCCCGGTCAACGCCCTCGACCGGGCGCTGCGGGTCGCCCTCGAACGGCTCCACCCGCAGCTCGCCAAGCTGGAGCTGACCGACTACAAGGTCCGCATCCTGGAGGGCCGCACCGGCACCGAGTCCACCACCCGCGTCCTCATCACCACGGCCGACGGCAACGGCGAATGGTCCACGGTCGGCGTCGCCGACAACGTCATCGCCGCGTCCTGGCAGGCATTGGAGGACGCGTACACCTACGGCCTCCTGCGGGCCGGCGTCGAGCCGACGGAGTAACCGCCGGGCACGCCCCCGCGCGTCGCCCGGCGGCGCGCGGGGCCCCTCGGGGAGGGGTGGGGCTACCCCATGACCTCGCGGGCCGCGTCGAGGAACACCGACCGGTTGATCTCCAGGAGGTCCCGCAGGCTCTCGCCGTCGCCGTCGGGCAGTCCGTGCCACACGGTCCGGTTGAGGTCGAGGAAGTGCGCGTGCGCGACCTCGTGCACGGATGCCGGGAACTGGACACGCAGGAGCCGGTCGGCGACCCAGAACCGGGACATGACGTCCCGGGTCGTGAGGTACCAGTCGTCGGTCTCCTCCCACTCGGACGGCCGGGTGTACGCGCAGCGCTCCGCCTCCGCCGAGACCTCGATGAATCGCTCCAGCAGCGCCAGCCGTTCCGCGCGCCGGGTCTCCGACAGCGCGATCCGCTGTCGTTGCTGCTCGGCGCGTTCCGCCGACCGCTGGGTCCGGTGCTGGACGAGGTAGGACAGCACGCCGCCGAGGACGACGCCGCCCAACGATATGAGTGACACCCAGACTTGACCTGTCATGGCGATCATCGTTCCACGGCCCGGTTCCCTGACCCGGACCCCCGGACGGGGCCGACGGCGCCGTCCGGGCGGACGCGACATGAGTGAACTGCCCCTGCGCGGCCACGTCAAGAGGGAGTGTTGTGTTCACGAGTCGAACGCACAACTCGCCCCGCCTGCAAGGGAAATGGGTCCGGACCAATTTCGGCGTGAAGTGTTGACGGCACTGTTCCGGCGGGGTTAACTCACGCCGCAACGCCGGTACCGGTTCCGGAACCGGTACCGGAACCGGTTCCGACTCCCCGTCCCGTCCCGCCCGGAGGCCCTGGATGCGTGTCACCATCGCCGATGTCGCCCGCGAGGCCGGGGTCAGCAAGACGACCGTGTCCCGGGTGGTCAACGCCAAGGGCGAGGTGGACGGAACCACGGCCGCCCGCGTTCGTGAAGTGATCGCACAGCTCGGCTATGTACCCAGCTCGGGCGCGGTCGGACTGGCCCGCGGCAGCAGCCGTACGGTCGGCATGCTGGTGCCCTCGCTCACCTGGCCGTGGATGGGCGAGGTGCTCCAGGGCGTCGTCGACACCGTCGAGGCCGCCGACCACGGGCTGCTGCTCTTCACCTGCAACCGGGGCGCCGAATCCGTACGGCGCTTCACCGACCAGGTGTCGGCGCGCGCCTTCGACGGGCTCCTGGTGGTCGAACCCGAGAACACCCTCGACCACCTCACCGCACTGCACCGGGGCGGCCTGCCGATCGTGCTCATCGACGACCGCGGCCACCACCCCGAGTTCCCCTCCGTCGTGACCACCAACCGCGAAGGAGGCGCGTCCGCGGCCCGGCACCTGCTGGCCGCCGGGCGCTCCCGGCCCCTGGTCGTCACGGGGCCCCGGCACTTCGGCTGCGTGCGCGACCGGCTGGACGGGTTCCGCGCGGTCCTGCCCACCGGTCTCGTCGCCGACGGGGACTTCACCGAAGGCTGCGGCCGGGCGGCGGTGGAGCAACTCCTCGCCACCGGAACGGAGTTCGACTCGGTCTTCGCGCACAACGACATCAGTGCGGCGGGGGCGCTGCGGGCGCTGCGCGCGGCCGGGCGCTCCGTGCCCGACGACATCGCCGTGGTCGGCTTCGACGACATCCCGATGGCCGAACACACCGAACCACCACTGACCACCGTGCGCCAGCCCACCCGGAAGATGGGTGAGACGGCCGCACGGCTGCTGCTCGACCGCCTCGGCGGCGCGCCCGCGCCCGACGCTCCGGTCGTGCTGCCCACCGAACTGGTCGTGCGCCACTCGGCGCCGTAGCGGTACGGCCGGTTCCGCCGGCCGCCCGGTCCTCCGTACGCCCCCCCCGAAGCACTCCGCACGTACCGGAGTGCCCGAACGCACCCCGAAGCACCTGTACGTACGCACCCCGAAGCACCCGTACGCACCCCGAAGCACTCCGCACGTCCTCCGAACCTTCCGAACCTCCCTCCTGGAGTCGCCATGTCCGCACGACGTCACGCCGTTCTGAGAGCGCTCTCGATCGCCACCGCCACGGTCGCGCTCGCCGCCGGTTGCTCGTCCGCCAACTCGGGTGCCGGCAAAGGGGGCGGCGCGTCCGGCGTGCTGACCCTGGGCAAGCCCGACGGTCCGCAGACCGACAACAGCAACCCGTTTTTGAGCACCTCGGCGGGTGCCACGCTCGGCTACCGGTTCATGATCTACGAGCCGCTCGCCATGACGAACCAGATCAAGCCCGCGGACAGGGCCACCCCCTGGCTGGCGACCGACTGGAAGTGGGAGTCCAACTTCACCAAGGTCACCTTCACCCTCGACCCCAGGGCCAAGTGGGCCGACGGCAAGCCGCTGACCGCCGACGACGTCGCGTACACCTTCGAACTCCTGAAGAAGCACCCGGCGCTGAACGGCAACGGCATCCCGTTCGACGGGATCACGGTGCGGGGCAAGGCGGTCGAGCTGACCTTCAAGGAGTCCCAGTACGTCAACCAGAACAAGATCACCCAGCAGTTCGTGGTGCCCAAGCACATCTGGGAGGGCGTCGAGAACCCCGAGACCTGGCCCAACCGCACCCCGGTCGGCTCGGGCCCGTACGAGCTCAAGACGTTCACCCCGCAGACCACGACACTGACCGCCACGCCCGCGTACTGGAAGGGCGCCACCGAGGTCAAGGAGCTGCGCTACACCGCGTACAACGACAACAGCGCCGCGACCACGGCCCTGGCGGGCGGCAAGGTCGAGTGGTCGTTCGTCTTCATGCCGAACCACAAGCAGCTGTTCGTCGCCAAGGACCCCGAGAACCACAAGCTGTGGTTCCCCTCCGGTCTCGGCATCCACGGACTCTGGTTCAACACCACCCGCAAGCCGCTCGACAACCCGGCGCTGCGCAGGGCCATGGCGATGGTCGTCGACCGGAAGGCGATCCACACCCAGGCCCAGGCGACGCTCTACCCGGAGATCACCAACCCGACCGGCATCCCGCTGCCCGCCGGTGAGTCCTTCCTCGCCCCCGCGTACAAGAACGCCACCACGAAGCCGGACATCGCCGGAGCCAGGAAGGTCCTCGCCGACGCCGGGTTCGAGCTGAGCGGCGGGGTGCTGAAGGACCCGGACGGCAAGCCGGTGAAGCTCACCTTCACCGACCCGGCCGGCTGGAACGACTACATCACCGGGCTCGCGATCATCAAGGACGACATCAAGCAGCTCGGCATCGAGGCCGAGGTCAAGACGCAGACCGCCGAGGCGTGGGGCGCGGACGTGGCCAACGGCAACTTCGACGCCACCCTGCACTGGACCAACAGCGGCGCCACCCCGTACGACATGTACCAGAACATCATGGACGGCGCGCTCCTCCAGCCCGTCGGCAAGGCGTCCCAGCTCGGCAACTTCGGCCGGTTCGAGAACGACGGGGCGACCGCGGCGCTCAAGGACTTCGCCACCGCCACCGAGGAGTCCGCCCGCACCACGGCCATGAACACCCTCCAGAAGATCATGGTCGAGCAGGCGCCGATGATCCCCACGGCCGCCGCCCCCATCGGGGCCGAGTACTCCACGAAGAACTGGGTGGGCTGGCCCACCGAGGCCGACCCGTACGCCCCGCCGCAGCACACGCAGCCCACCGCGCTGCAGATCGTGCTGAAGCTGAAGCCCGCCAAGTAGGGCCGGGGACAAGGAGATACGGAACACGGAACACGGGACACAGGGACCGGCCATGTCGAATCAGCCCGCACCGAATCAGCCCGCACCGAATCACATCGTGCTCGAAGCACGCTCAGTCACCAAGCACTTCCCCGTGCGCCGCACCGCGCGCGACCTCCTCGCACGCCGGCGCCGCACCGTCCACGCCGTCGACGACGTCTCGCTGGAGCTGCGGCGCGGCACCGTCACGGCACTGGTGGGGGAGTCCGGCTCCGGCAAGTCCACCGTCGCCCGGCTGCTCGCCCAGTTGTACCCGCTCACCGGGGGCGAGATCCGGCTGGACGGCACGGCGGTGAAGGCCGGGCGCGGCCGGTCCTTCCGGGACTACGTACGCCGGGTCCAGCTCATCTTCCAGGACCCGTTCGCCTCGCTGAACCCGGTGCACACCGTGCGCTACCACCTCACCCGGTCCCTGCGCATCCACGGCCGGGCGGGCAGCGGCGAGGCGGAGCTGGAGCGGAACCTGACCGCCCTGCTGGACCGGGTCCAGCTGACCCCCGCCCACCAGTACCTGGACAGGTTCCCGCACGAGCTGTCGGGCGGGCAGCGCCAGCGCGTGGCCATCGCCCGCGCGCTCGGCACCGACCCGCAGGTCCTGCTCGCCGACGAGCCCGTCTCGATGCTGGACGTCTCGATCCGGCTCGGGGTGCTCAACCTGCTGGCGGACCTCAAGGACCGGCTGCGCCTGGCGATCCTCTACATCACCCACGACATCGCGTCCGCCCGGTACTTCGCGGACACCACACTGGTCATGTACGCGGGCCGGATCGTCGAGGGCGGCGACAGCGAGACCGTCACCCAGCACCCCGCCCACCCCTACACCCAGCTCCTCATCGCCTCCGCGCCCGACCCCGACCGGGTCGTCGCCGGGGCGGACCAGGAGGAGGCCGGGAGCGGCGAACCGCCCTCGCTCATATCCCCGCCCACGGGCTGCCGCTTCCACCCCCGCTGCCCGAAGGCCATGGAACGCTGCCGCGCCGAACGGCCCCCGCGCTTCGACCTGGCCGACGGGCAGTGGGCGGCCTGCTGGCTGTACGAGGACGGCGCGCCCGAGGCCAAGAGCGAGACCGAAGCAGAAACCGGCGCCGGCACCGGCGGCGCGCTCCGGAAGGAGGCCGCGAAGTGAAGTACCTCCTGAAGCGGCTCGCGTTCTACCTGGTCACCGCCTGGGCCGCGATCACCGTCAATTTCCTGATCCCGCGCCTGATGCCGGGCGACCCGGTCCAGGCGCTGCTCGCCCGCTTCCAGGGCCAGCTCGACACCGACGCCGTGAACTCCCTCAAGGCGCTCTTCGGCCTCGACCGGGACCAGTCGCTCTGGCAGCAGTACACCGACTACTGGGCGCACCTGCTCGACGGCGACCTCGGCCTGTCCTTCACCTTCTTCCCGACACCGGTCGGCGAGGTGATCGCCCAGTCGCTGCCGTGGACGCTCGCACTCGTCGGCATCACCACCCTGATCAGCTTTCTGCTCGGCACCGGCATCGGCATCCTCACCGGCTGGCGGCGCGGCTCCTGGCTGGACGGGCTGCTGCCCGTCACCACCTTCATCTCGGCCATCCCGTACTTCTGGCTCGGCCTCATCGCCATCGCGTTGTTCGCCGTGAAGTGGCCGCTCTTCCCGGCCGCCGGGGGCTACGACAACTCGCTCGTGCCCGCCTTCGACTGGCCGTTCGTCTCCAGCGCGCTGTACCACGGGGTGCTGCCCGGCCTCACCATCGTGCTCAGCGCCGTGGCCGGCTGGATCCTCGGCATGCGGAACATGATGGTGACGGTGTCCTCCGAGGACTACGTCATGGTCGCCCAGGCCAAGGGGCTCTCCGAGCGCCGGGTGATGTTCGGCTACGCCGCGCGCAACGCGATCCTCCCCAACATCTCCGGCTTCGCCCTCTCGCTGGGCTTCATCGTCGGCGGCACGCTGCTGGTGGAGATGGTCTTCTCCTACCCCGGCATCGGCTACCAGCTCTTCCAGGGTGTGGGCGCCAAGGACTACCCCCTGATGCAGGGCGTCTTCCTGATCATCACGCTCTCCGTCCTCGCGGCGAACCTCCTCGCCGACGTCATCTACATGGCCCTCGACCCCCGTACCCGAAGGGAGGCCTAGGGACATGACCGCCCCCACCGCAGAGGCCACCACCGCGGCCGACGCGCCCGCGCCCCCGTCCGCACCCCCGGCCCCCGGCCGGCGCGGGCTGCGCTTCCTGCGCGGCCGCAAGACCGCCGTCGGCCTCGGCATCCTCGCCTTCTTCGCCGTGCTCGCGGTCGTCGGACCGTGGATCGCGCCGTACGACCCCGGCGCCATGAGCGACCGGCTGCTCCAACCGCCCTCCGCCGACCACTGGTTCGGCACCACGCAGACCGGCCAGGACGTGTTCTCGCAGATCCTCGTCGGCACCCGGGGCGTGCTCGTCGTCGGCTTCGTCGCCGGGACGCTCGCGACGATCCTCTCCGTACTGATCGGGGTCAGCGCCGGTTTCCTCGGCGGCACGGCCGACGAACTGCTCTCGCTGCTCTCCAACGTCTTCCTGGTCATCCCGGGGCTGCCGCTGATCATCATCATCGCCAGCTTCGTCTCCGACGCGGGCGACCTGCTCATCGCCACCGTCATCGCCCTCACCTCCTGGGCATGGGGCGCACGGGTGCTGCGCGCCCAGACGCTGTCGCTGCGGCGCCGGGACTACGTCGAGGCGGCCCGCGCCACCGGCGAGCCGACCTGGCGGATCATCCTCTTCGAGGTCCTGCCGAACCTGACGGCCGTCATCGCCTCCGGCTTCGTCGGCACGGTCGTCTTCGCGATCCTCTCCGAGATCACGCTCGCCTTCATCGGCGTCGCCGACATCTCCGACTGGAACTGGGGGACCGTCCTGTTCTGGGCGCAGTCCAACCAGGCCCTGGCCCAGGGCGCGTGGTGGTGGTTCGTGCCGGCCGGGGTCTGCATCGCCCTGCTCGGCATGTCGCTCGCCCTGATCAACTTCGGCATCGACGAGTTCGTCAACCCGCGCCTGCGCACGGAGACCGGCACGTCCGGGAAGGTCCGGATGCGGGTCGGCTTCACCCCCGTGGTGCGTACCCCCGCGGCGCATACCCCTGCGGCACCCGGAGCCGGTACGCACGACAAGGAGACCCGCTCATGAGCAGCAGCAGCGAGCCCGTCCTCACCGTCCGCGGACTGAACGTGGACTACGGAACCGGGGACGGCGCCGTGCACGCGCTGCGCGACATCGACCTCACCCTGCACCGGGGCGAGGTCCTGGGCCTGGCGGGGGAGTCCGGGTCCGGCAAGTCGACGCTCGCGTACGCCGTCACCCGGCTGCTCCAGCCGCCCGGGGTGATCACCGGCGGCGAGGTCCACCACCACCGGCGCGACGGCGGGGTGCTCGACCTGCTGTCCCTGTCGCCCGCCGGGCTGCGGGCCTTCCGCTGGCAGGAGCTGTCGATCGTCTTCCAGGGCGCGATGAACTCGCTCAACCCGGTGCACACCGTGCACAGCCAGCTCACCGATGTGCTCCGGGCCCACCGCCCGCACATGAAACGGCCCGAACGCACCGCCCGCGCCAAGGAGTTGCTGGCCCTCGTCGGCATCTCCGCCGACCGGCTCGCCGCCTACCCGCACCAGCTCTCCGGCGGCATGCGACAGCGCGTGATGATCGCGATGGCGCTCGCGCTGGAACCAGAGATCGTCATCATGGACGAGCCGACCACCGCGCTGGACGTCGTGATGCAGCGCCAGATCCTGCGTCAACTGGTCGCGCTCCGCGAGCGGCTGGGCTTCTCCGTCGTCTTCATCACCCACGACATCTCCCTGCTGATCGAGTTCTCCGACCGGATCGCGATCATGTACGGCGGCCGGATCGTCGAGGAGGCCGCGGCCCCGGAGATCTACCGGGACCCGCGCCACCCCTACAGCGACGGCCTGCTGCACTCCTTCCCCGCCCTGCACGGCCCGCGCCGCGAACTCACCGGCATCCCCGGGTCGCCCCCGCACCTGTCCGCGATGCCGGCCGGCTGCGCCTTCCACCCCCGCTGCGACAGGGCGGTCGACGCCTGCGCCACCCGCGTCCCGGTGCTCGCCGCGCCGGACGGGGACGGGGCGCGCACGGTGGCCTGCTGGCTCCACCCGCCGGCCCCCGTCCCGGCCGCAGCAGCGACATCCCGCCCGTAGCGCCCCTCCCACACCACAGGAGACCCATGAACCCCGTCACTTCCCGGAACCAGGCGTACGCGCGCGAGATCGCCGCCCGCGCCGTGCCCGGCCTGCCCGCCGACTTCCGCTGGGGCGTCGCCACCGCCGCCTACCAGATCGAGGGGGCCGCCGCCGAGGACGGCCGCACCCCGTCCATCTGGGACACCTACTGCAGGGTGCCCGGCATGGTCGTCCGCGGCGAGAACGGCGACGTGGCCTGCGACCACTACCACCGGATGCCCGAGGACGTACGGCTGATCGCGGACCTGGGCGTCGACACGTACCGCTTCTCGCTGGCCTGGCCGCGCATCCAGCCGGGCGGCCGGGGCCCGGCCAACGCGAAGGGCCTGGACTTCTACAAGCGCCTGCTCGACGAGCTGGAGGCCAGGGACGTCACCCCCTGGATCACCCTCTACCACTGGGACCTCCCGCAGGAGCTGGAGGACGCGGGCGGCTGGCCGGCCCGGGACACCGCGTACCGCTTCGCCGAGTACGCAGCCCTCGCCCACGACGCGTTCGGCGACCGGGTGAAGCACTGGACCACGCTGAACGAACCCTGGTGCTCGGCCATGCTCGGCTACGCCCACGGCAACCAGGCACCCGGCCGGAAGGACTTCGGCGCCGCCGTCCGCGCCGTCCACCACCTCCTCCTCGGCCACGGCCTCGCCGCCCGGCACATCCGCGGGACGGCCGCCGCCCGCGGCGACGCACTCGAACTCGGCATCACGCTCAACCTCGGCACCGCCACCCCCGAGACCGGCAGCCACGAGGACGCCGAGGCCTGCCGCCGCGCCGACGGAATGGGCCGCCGCCTCTACCTCGACCCGCTGGTCAAGGGCGTCTACCCCGAGGACGTCGTCGCCGACCTCGCCCTGCAGGGCGTCGCGCTCCCGGTGGAGGAGGGCGACCTGGAGGTCATCTCCACCCCGCTCGACGTCCTCGGCGTCAACTTCTACCGCGGCGCCCTCTTCTCCGGGGTCACCGAGGACGGCTCCCCGGTGGACGCCGACGGGCTGCCCGTCACCCGCGGCGTGGAGCGCGACCTGCCGCGCACCGCGATGGACTGGGAGATCACCCCCACCGCCCTCACCGACCTGCTGGTCGGCCTGGAGGCGGACTACGGGCTCCCGACCGTCGTCACCGAGAACGGCGCCGCGTTCGACGACACCGTCGCCGAGGACGGCCGGATCCACGACGCCGACCGCACCACCTACCTCGCCGACCACATCGACGCCGTGGCCGCGGCCCGCGCCGCCGGGGCCGACGTGCGGGGCTACTTCGCCTGGTCGCTGATGGACAACTTCGAATGGTCCTACGGCTACGACAAGAGGTTCGGCATCGTCCGCGTCGACTACGACACCCAGGAGCGGACCCCCAAGGACAGCGCCCTGTGGTACCGCGACACCATCCGCCTCACCCGGAACACCGACCACGACTGACACCGGACAGCTCATGGCCGGGTGCCCCTTCGCGAGGGCGGCCCGGCGGGCAGGTCGCGGAACCGGCGGCCCGGACGACGGCGCACGAATGCCCCGTCCGGGTTAGCTTCGAAGTATGCGGAACAGAAGGTTCCCGTCCCTGTCGGCCGGTCTGCTGCTGACCCTCGCGGCGGCCGTCCTCGGCACGGCACCCGGTACGCCCGCGACGACCGGTGCCGCCGAGGCCGGCTCCGCCGCGGCCGGCACGTCCGCCGTCGGCTCCGCCACCGCCCGCGCCACCACGATCGACGAGGTCGCGCGGGCGCTGCGCAGGAGCCCGGTGTACGTCGACCCGGCCGCGGCCGGCCAGCTCTCCCCGGCACAGGCCGCCGCGCTCACGAAGAAGATCGAGGACGCCGACAAACCGGTGTTCGTGGCGGTACTGCCCCGGACCGCGGCGTTCCCCGAACAGGACCTGCTGGCCACCCTGCGCACCGACACCGGAATCACCGGTGTCTACGCAGTCCGCCTCGGCGACGCGTTCGACGCGGGCGCCGACCCGCAGGTGATGCCCACCCGGGCGGTCGACAACCTCACCGCGGCGGTGAAGGCGCCCGGCACGGCCACCGACGCCGCGACCCAGCTGAACGCCTTCGTCGACCGGGCCGTCGAACAGGCCCGCGGCAGCGCCCCCGCCTCCTGGGGCGGCTCGTCCGACGGTGGCGGAGGCCCGTCGTCCACCACCGCGCTGATCGTGGCCGGCGGCATCCTGGTGCTGGGCGGCGGCACGGCCTACGGAGTCGTCCGCCGCAACCGCAGGCGCAAGGAGGAAGAGGAACGCGCCGCCCTCGACAAGCTCCGGGTCGTCGTGGACGAGGACATCACCGCGTACGGCGAGACCCTGGACCGGCTCGACTTCCACCCCGCGGAACCGGGCGCCGACGACACCATGCGCGCGGACTACGAACGGGCACTGGACTCCTACGAGACCGCGAAGTCCCGCATGGCCGGGGCCCGCCACCCGTCCGACGTGCGCGAGGTCACCCGGGCCCTGGAGGACGGCCGGTTCTCCCTGGCCGTCCTGGAGGCCCGCCGCGCCGGCCGCGAGCCGCCCGCCCGCCGCCCGCCGTGTTTCTTCGACCCGCGCCACGGCCCCTCGGTCGCCGACGTCCGGTGGTCCCCGGCCGGCGGCACGGCCCGCGAGATCCCGGTCTGCGCGGTGGACGCGACCAGGCTGCGCGCGGGCGAGGAACCCCTCGGCCGCACCGTCGACACCGGGGACGGCCGACGTCGCCCGTACTGGGAGGCTGGCCCGGCGTACGGCCCCTGGGCGGGCGGCTACTTCGGCGGCGGGCTGCTCCCCGGACTGCTCGTCGGCACGATGCTCGGTTCCATGCTGTCGACCCCGGCGTACGCGGCGGAGTACGGCGGCGGCGACTTCGGCCCCGGCGACTGGAGCGGCGGTGACTTCTCCGGAGCGGACTTCGATTCCTCGGGCTTCGACGGCGGGGGCTTCGACGGCGGCGGATTCGGCGGCGGCGACTTCGGGGGAGGCGGGGGCTTCGACGGCGGCGGGTTCTGAGCCCCCGGCGGCGGCCTCTCGTGCGGATGTGATTCGTGCTAGACCTGAAGTTATGTCTGGTATCGGCCGATTCCGGGCGTGGCCGGGACGGTCCGTCCGGCAATCGCATCGGCATGAGGGGGAACGCCCGGCACGAGCCGCTTCCACGTCGGCCGGACGGAACCCGGCCCGTCGCCCCCGGGGCGGTGAGCTGCGTTCGCTGTTCACCGTGCGCACCGTGGCCGGCCAGGTCTTCTGCCTCGTGCTCGTGCTCGTCCTGCTGCTCGTCACCGCGGGCACGGTCGCCCTGTTCGTGGAGGGCCGCAGGGACAGCATGGACCAGGCCCGCGCCCGCACCATGAGCGTCGCCGGGACCTTCGCCAACTCGCCGGGCATCGTGCCCGCCCTGGAGAGCGCGCACCCCACCGCGCTCCTGCAGCCGCGCGCCGAGAAGATCCGCGAGCAGACCCACGTGGACTCCGTCGTCGTCGCCGACACGCACGGCATCCGCTACACCCACCCCGACCCCGCCCTGATCGGGAAGCACATCGTGGGCCCGTACGACGAGGCGCTGGCCGGGCAGAGCTACACCCGGACCTTCACCGGCTCCCAGGGGCCCGCGGTCAGCTCAGTGGTGCCCGTGGAACGGCCCGACGGCTCGGTCGTCGGCCTGGTGGCGGTGGCCATCACGGTCGAGACGGTGAACAGCGCGGCGGACCGTTCCATCCCGCCGAGCGTGGCGGTCGCGGTGGTCGCCCTCGCCCTCACCACGGGCGCCGCCGCCCTGGTCAGCAGGCGGCTGCGGCGCCAGACCCACGGGCTCGAACCGGCCGAGATGACCCGTATGTACGAACACCACGACGCGGTGTTGCACGCGGTCCGCGAGGGCGTCCTCATCATCGGGCCCGACCACCGGCTGAACCTCGCCAACGACGAGGCCCGCCGCCTGCTCGGCCTGCCCCCGGACGCCGAGGGCCGGGCGGTCGCGGACCTCGGCCTCGCCCCCGGGACGGCGGCCCTGTTCGCCTCCGGCAGGAGCGTCAGCGACGAGGTGCTGCGTTCCGGCAACCGGCTGCTGGCCGTGAACCTGCGCCCGACCGGCGAGCGCGGCGGCCCGCCCGGCACGGTGGTGACCCTGCGGGACACCACCGAACTGCGCGCGGTGACGGGCCAGGCGGAGTCCGTGACCGAGCGGCTGCTGCTCCTCTACGAGGCGAGCGCCCGGATCGGCACCACCCTGGACGTGACCCGGACGGCCCAGGAGCTGGCTGACGTGGCCACACCCGGCTTCGCCGACGCCACGACCGTGGACCTGGTCGGACCGGTGCCGCCGGGGGAGGACCCGGTGGTGTCGGACGACGGCGGGCTGGAGATGCGGCGCACCGCCATCGCGGCCCCCGAGGCGGGCCGGCCCCTGTATCCGCTCGACCGGAAGGTCGGCTTCGTACCCTCCCGGACCAGGGCCGTGCACGTACGGATCGACTCGGAGAACCTGGAGCAGGAGGTCATCACCCGGATCGGGCGGCGGTACTGGGACCCCGAGCGGCTCAGGGGCCTCCTGGACCACGGGTTCCACTCGATGATCTCCGTACCGCTGCACGCGCGCGGGGTCGTCCTGGGGCTGGTGAACTTCTGGCGGCTGGGCGACTCGGAGCGGTTCGACGACGACGACCTGTCCTTCGCCGAGGAACTGGTGGCCCGTGCGGCCGTCAGCGTGGACAACGCCCGCCGCTACACCCGCGAGCACGAGATGGCCGTGACACTGCAGCGCAACCTGCTGCCGCGCGGCGTGCCGGACCAGAACGCCCTCGACGTCGCCCACCGCTACCTCCCGGCGAGGGCCGGGGTGGGCGGCGACTGGTACGACGTGATCCCGCTGTCCGGCGCCCGGGTCGCGCTGGTCGTCGGCGACGTGGTCGGGCACGGGGTGCACGCCGCGGCCACCATGGGGCGGCTGCGCACCGGCATCCACAACTTCTCCGCGCTGGACCTCGCTCCCGACGAGCTGCTCGGCCACCTCGACGAGCTGGTCGGCCGGATCGACCGGGAGGAGGCCGACGGCGGTGTCGAGATCACCGGGGCCACCTGTCTGTACGCGATCTACGACGGTGTGTCCGGGAACTGTGCGGTGGCCGGGGCGGGCCACCCCGGACCGATACTGGTGCTGCCCGACGGCACCGTCGAGTGTCCCGAAGTCCCGGCCGGACTCCCGCTCGGCGTCGGTGGCATGCCCTTCGAGGCGGCCGAGTTCCACGTGCCGGAGGGCAGTCGTCTGGTGCTCTACACGGACGGCCTGGTCGAGGGGCGGGGGCGGGACATCGAGACCGGCCTGGAGCTGCTGCGCGACTGCCTCGCCGGCCGCGACCGGACGCCCGAGCAGACCTGCGACGACGTGCTGTCCGCGATGCTGCCCGAGCAGCCGGGCGACGACGTCGCCCTGCTCGTGGCCCGTACCCACGTCCTCGACCCGGAGCAGGTCGCGCGGTGGGCGGTGGCCACCGACCCGGCGGCCGTCGCCGGGGTGCGCAAGAAGGTCGCCCAGTGGCTCGCCGACCGGGGCCTGTACGAGGAGGCGTTCACCACCGAACTGATCCTCAGCGAACTGGTCACCAACGCGGTGCGCTACGGCGAGGGCCCGATCGAGGTGCGCCTGCTGTACGACCGCAACCTGATCTGCGAGGTCTCCGACACCAGCAGCACCGCCCCGCACCTGCGGTACGCGGCGACGACGGACGAGGGCGGCCGGGGCCTGTTCCTCGTCGCCCAGTTCGCCGAACGCTGGGGCACCCGCTACACGGAGAACGGCAAGGTCATCTGGTCGGAGCAGGCGGTCGGCGAATCGGACGGGGAGGGCCCGGTGGGGGCGGGTCTGTTCGGCGACGACCTGTTCGGCGCCGACGTGCCGGACGACGACGCCCCCGACGACGGCACACGCGGCGACGGCACGCGTGGTGACGACGCGAGCGGTGACGGCACGCGTGGTGACGGCACGCTCGGCGGCGGCGTGCTCAGCGGCGGGCCCTCGGGTCGTCCGGATCCTCGGTGATCCGCACCTCCTGGGGCGCGTCCCGGGGAAAGGTCCAGATCCGGCCGGAGGTGTTGACCGCGGTCACCGCGGTGTCGTCCAGGGTGACGTCACGGAACGGGTTGGACCAGCTGGAGACGGCGAGCCACTCCAGGGTGCCCCCGTCGCCGTCGTCCCGGGTCAGCGCGACCCAGCCGATGGACCCGTGATTGGCCGACTCCCCGGCCCAGGCCCGGCCTCCGGCATGGGCGTGCGTGGCGAGCGCGGAGTCGACCTCCACCCAGCTGTCGGCACTCCACTCGGTGGCGTGCAGGCTCTCGGTCCAGTGCCACTCCTCGGCCCCCGGGCCGTCGGGCAGGTCGGGCGACCGCAGGCACAGCAGGTTCATCACCCGGAGGGAGCCGTCGGCGAACACGATGAAGTCCCCGTCGGGCCCCTCCCGGGCACGCCATCGCCGGTGCACTTCCCGGGCCATGGCCGACGTGGCCGAAACGTCCATGCGCGGCATTGTGGCACGGCGTGCCGGAACGCCGAGCGCCCGCCTCCCGCCCCGGTGGGGGAGGGAAGGGCGGGCGCGCTCGGGCCGGTGCCGTGCGGCGGGGGCGTCAGGCCTGCGGTGCGGCGGCCTTGATGGCGGAGATGTCGAAGGTGAGCTTGACCTTGTCGCTGACCATCACGCCACCGGTCTCCAGCGCCGCGTTCCAGGTCAGGCCCCAGTCGGAGCGCAGGATGGTCGCGCTGCCCTCGAAGCCGACGCGCTCGTTGCCGTAGACGTCGGTGGCGGAGCCGTTGAACTCCAGGTCGATGGAGAGCGGGCGCGTGACGTCCTTGATCGTGAGGTCGCCGGTGACGCGGTAGTCGTCGCCGCCGAGCTGCTCGGCACGCGTGGAGCGGAACGTCATGAGGGGGAACTTCTCGGCGTCGAAGAAGTCGCCGCTGACCAGGTGGGCGTCGCGGTCGGTGATGCCGGTGTCGACGCTGGCGATCCGGACGTCGATCGAGGCGGTGGAGTTCGCCGGGTCGGAGCCGTCCAGCTTCAGGGTGCCCTCGTGGTCGCCGAAGGTGCCGCGGACGTTGGTGACCATGGCGTGGCGCACGGTGAAGCCGATGCTGCTGTGGGCCGGGTCGATCGTGTAGTCACCGGTCAGGGCGGCCAGCGCCGGGTCCACGGCGGGGGCGACGGCGGTGGTGGCAGCGGCGTTGTTGTTCTTGCGGTTGAACAGAGCCATGGCTCCTCCTCGGGGGGACGTGATCGAGCTGGGGAACGCGATCGAGCGGGGGTCGAAGTTGTTGTTTAACCTTCAACGAGATCGACTGTAGCGGTATCTAGTTCAAAGTTCAACATCTGAGGGCGGGTGATTCCGGATCGACGTGCCCGGGGGGTGTGCCCGAGGTGGCCGCGGCCCCTGCGTCCGTGCGGCCGTGAACGGCGTCGGAACGGCGGATCAACTCCCGTCCGATCCCTGCTCCCCTCTGGCGGACGCGCGTAGAGCTCGGGCAGTATCTGCATGTCTTTGTTTGTCATGAGCAGGAGGAGTCCCCCCATGGTGTCCCGTATGACACTGCGCCCCGCCCTGACTGCCCTCGCCCTCGTCCTCGGCGTGCTCTTCGCCCCGGGTGTCGGCGTCCTCGGCAGCGGCGCCACCCAGGCCCACGCCGTCACCAAGCTCACCCACTCCCAGGCCACCGCCCGGTTCAGTTCCTCCGGGATCACCTGGTCCTCGTCCGGCGGCTGCTCCAACCGCAACGTCGCGACCTGCACCTCGTTCGACCAGCTCAACCTGGCCACCGCCCAGGGCGCCCAGACCCTCAAGAGCGCCACGGGCTGCGCGCTGAACATCACCGGCGGCACCGAGACCGGGCACGCCAGTGGCACGTACTCGCACTGGAACGGCTACAAGCTCGACTTCGCCAAGTCGACCTGCCTCACGAACTACGTCCACAACACCTTCACCTACATCGGGGTGCGTGGCGACGGTGCTCCCCAGTACAAGGCGGGCTCCGGCAACATCTACGCCGACGAGGGCAACCACTGGGACGTGACGTACTACAACTGCGGCGGCTGCTGACCTCCGCGCCGCACACGCTCGTCCGGGTGCCCCCGTTCCGCCGGAACGGGGGCACCCGCACGCGGTCGTGATCATGTCGGCAACGAGCCGGGGGCGAAGACTGCCAGGTCCGGGCAGTGCACCGGGCGCCGCCCCCTGGCATGATCCCTCGCCGCCGGACAGCACGCGACGGTACGGATCAGGCGCACCGTCAACTCCCGTGCCACCGCCCGGTGCACGAGACGTCCGGCCGTTCCCGAACCGAGGTAGGTACCCAAGTGAGACTGACCCGTGCGGCCCTGGCCGTGGCCGCAGGCGCCCTGGCCCCGGCCCTGCTGCTCTCCACCCCGTCCTCCGCCGCGCAACCGGCCCCTTCCCCTGCCGCCACGACGACGGCCCCGGACGCGGGCCCGGCCGACGACTCCCCCTACGACTCGATGACGGAGGAGGAACTCCGCGTCGAGATCGCCCGCATCCTGGCCGACCCCGAGATCGGGAAGGCGGTGTTCCGGGAGGCCCAGGAGGCCATGGACGGCACGATCGACGACATGCGGTACTTCCTGAAGACCGGCCGGGCGATCGCTCAGGAGGAGGACGACCGGGTGGCGGTCGCGCGGATCCTCGCGGACCCGAACATCGGGAAGGCGGTGTACCGGGAGGCGCAGAAGGCGTTGGACGGTACGGCCGAGGACGTGCGGTACTTCCTGGAGACCGGCTGGGCGATCGCCCGGGAGGAGGACGACCGGGTGGCGGTCGCGCGGATCCTGGCCGACCCGAACATCGGGAAGGCGGTGTACCGGGAGGCGCAGAAGGCGTTGGACGGTACGGCCGAGGACGTGCGGTACTTCCTGGAGACCGGACTCCGGCTCGCCCAGGCGGAGGACGACCGGGTGGCGATCGCGCGCATCCTGGCCGACCCCGGCATCAGCGACGCCCTGCGCGCGGCGGCCGAGGAGGCCATCGACGGCACCCCGGAGGAGCTGCGCCACTTCCTGGAGGTCGGCCAGTACGAGGCGGACGGCCGGACCCCGCCGACCTCGGGCTGACCCCACGGTCTCCCGGCCCGTGTGTCCGAGCCGCCGCTGGAGCGGCACGGATGCACGGGGCAGGCGGGCCGGCACCATCAGGCCCCGGCCCACGGGCCGGGGCCTTCGCGCCGCCCCTCGTTGTCGTCCCCGCTACTGGCCCACCCTGCCGTCGACGCACTCGCGCAGCAGGTCGGCGTGCCCGCAGTGCCGGGCGTACTCCTCGATCCGGTGCACCATCAGCTCCCGGACCGAGGTCCTGTCCTTCCCCAGGCGAGTGCCCAGGTCCGGGTGCTCGGCCAACGCGGCGTCGGTAGCGGCCTGTTCGCGCTCCAGATCCGCGTACGCGGCGTCCACCACGGCCTGGTCGGCGACGGCCTCGTCGAAGTCCGCGTCGCGCCTGCCGTACAGCTTCGGCAGCGGATCGCCGTCACTGATCCAGTTGCGCCAGTCCCGCTCCACCTCGGCCAGGTGCCGGACCAGGCCGAGCAACGACATCGTCGACGGCGGGACCGACCGCCGGGCCAACTGCTCCGGGTCCAGGCCCTCGCACTTCATCCGCAGGGTCAGCCGATACCCCGACAGGAAGTCGTCCAGCGTGGCGAGTTCACCTTCCGGGCTCGCCCCGTCGTTCTCACGGGGGTCGTCATCGGGGTCGGTCCACATGTCGGGGTAGACGGTCGCCTGGGTCCATCGCGCGGGTTGATCGTTCATGCGTGCCATGGTCGTCCGCGGGGCCCGCACCCGCCAGCCATTTGTACGCGAACGGCGTGTGCACGGCTCCTACGACGGCCGACGTCACAATGCCCTCCGGTGTACGGACCGAACGAGATTCGCATTGCGGAACGTGGGGCGACACGGGGCGGGAGCTTCGGTGACGGCGATGCGGGGGTGCCGGGAAGTGGGCCGACCGGTCAGAAGTGAAAGCTCCCAGGGATTTTTAGACTTTGCAGTCTGTTTTTCGCGCCCGGGCGATCATCGCCCCGCTCGCGAGCGGGGCTCCTTCGCTGTCGCAACTCGCTCATGAAGTGGCCCGGATCACTCTTGACCGGCCCTGATCATGCCTCGATATTTGGCTGACTTTTGTGAGAGCCGTGTGGGGTCGGGGTGGGATCTGTGAACGATGTGTTGTGGCGTCGAGCGCGTCACGGTGTGTGCGCGCTGGCTGTTGCCGTCGCGGTGGCGGGCTCGCTTCCTGCTCTGGCCTCGCAGGCCGCGGCATCACCCCTGTCTCCCGGGGGAGTTGCGAGGGAGTCGGCCTCGCCGGAGTCGAGGGCCCTGGCCGCCGCTGCCGAAGCGGGTGAACGGGTGGAGGCTGTGGAGGGGCGCACCGTGCGGGGGCAGGTGGAAGCGAGGGGTGCGAACGGTCCCGGCGCCCCCAACTCCGTCCCCTTCCTCGTCAAGGAGGGCGACGGACCGGTCGGGCGATGGAACTTCCACGACACGGGCGACGAGGCGGTCGACTCCTCCACCACCGACCCGCAGCTCCAGGACAACGCCACCCTGGCCGGTGGCGCGGCCCGAACCGGCCAGGGGCGCCGTGGTGAGATCACGGTCACCCCGGCCACGGACACCACTCCGGCGGAGAAGGTCGCGGACAGCGGCCTCGCCCTCGACGGCACCACCGGCCACGCCGCGACAGCCGGCCCCGTCGTCGACACCCGTGCCTCGTACACGATGGCCGCTTGGGTCCGCCTGGGCGCGGATTCACGGGACGCCACCGTGATGGGACAGGACGGCGCGAACCGCAGTCCGTTCCTCCTGGGCTACGAGCAGAGCACCGAGAAGTGGTCGTTCCGCGAGGCGGACAGCGACGCACCCGCCGGAGACGCGGTGTCCTACCAGCGGGTCACCTCCAAGAACCAGGCGGTTCCGAAGGTGTGGACCCATCTGGCGGGCGTTTTCGACTCCGTCGACAACACGATCAGCCTGTACGTCAACGGTGAGCTCCAGGGCACCACACCGTTCGCGACGGCCTGGGCGGCGACCGGTCCGCTGCAGATCGGCCGCGTTCGGTCGGCCGGTACGTACACGGACCACTTCCCGGGCGTGATCGATGAAGTGGCGGTGTGGCAGGAGGCGCTGACCGAGGCACAGGTGAAGCAGGAGAGCGAGCTCCTGGGCGCGGACGGAAAGCCGTCCGCGGAACTCGTCGCCTCATGGAACCCCGCCCAAGCCACCGGTACGTCGCTGGCCAACGGTGCACCGGGTTACGACGGCACCCTGTCGCTCTCCCCGGGCGCCTCGCTGGTCGACGGCGAGCTGGTGCTGGACGGCACGTCGGGGGCCGGGAGCACGCCGGGTCCTGTGGTCGATGACTCGGGTTCGTTCACGGTGACGACGCAGGCGGTCGTCGACGGGGCAGCGATCATGGAGAAGCCGAACGGCTACAGGGCCCAGATCCTCGGCCAGCGCACGGCCACCGGATCTTCTTGGAGTCTGTGGTTCGAGAAGACCGGCGTCGGTCAGGAACCGGAGCTCGACGAGAACGGCGAACCGGTCCTCGACGAGAACGGCAATTTCGTGACCAGGCCGGTGCCGGTCGGGCGCTGGCACTTCGGCCGCCTGACCACAGACGGCACAGGGACATCGGTCGTCAGCAAGGAAGAAGCCGCCCTGGACTCCGAGGTCCGTCTCACCGGTGTCTACGACGCGCAGGAGAAAACCATCCAGCTCTATATCGCTGCGGATGCTCAGAGCAACGGGACCACGACCTGCACCACACAGGTCGGCAGTGGCGAGTTCTCCGTCGGCAAGGGATACCTCGGATCCTGGGGCAACTACCTGCCCGGGCGGATCGGCGACATCCGGATCTGGGCGGGAGCAATGAGCGACGAAGATCAAGTGAGCAACATCGTCGGTACCTGACCTTGCCGTTCCACGCCTGACCGGAACCAGCGGGGAACCAGCCGGGCCCCATGGCGGCCCCGCCGGTTCCCGGCCCCGCAGGGCCTTCGGCGGAGATTCCCCTTGCCCCGGTGCGTCAGGCTGCGAAGGAGTTCCTTTCTTCCGGAGGGTGGTGTCCGGCGTGTGTGCAATGGCGGGAGCCGGAGATCTGGTGATCGGCTGTCCTGGGCCCGTGCCCGGTGGGGCGGTGGGGGTGTGGCTCGATGGTGTGGGGACGTAGGGTTCCTGGCCATGACCGTGCTGCGTGGTGCTTCCGTCTTCCTCCGTCCCGCTGTTCGTGAGGACGTTCCCGCCCTGGCCGCCATCCGGGCCACTCCCGAGGTGCGGGCGCGGTGGAGGGGCGGGGACGATCTTGAGGCGGAGGTCTCGGCCGATCTCGAAGACTCCGGCAGCCGGCATCTGACCATCGAGTACCAGCAGCGGATCGTCGGCATGATCCAGTGGCACGCCGAGGAAGAGCCCGACTACCGGCACGCCGGCATCGACCTCTTCCTCGATCCCGCCGTGCACGGCAAGGGGCTGGGCACCGACGCCGTGCGCACGCTGGCCCGTCATCTCGTCGACGACCACGGCTACCACCGGCTGGTCATCGACCCGGCGGCCGACAACGCGGTGGCGATCCGCTGCTACGCCAAGGTCGGCTTCCGGCCGGTCGGGGTCATGCGGCAGTACGAGCGTGGCGCGGACGGCACCTGGCACGACGGCCTCCTGATGGACCTCCTGGCCGCCGAGCTGGTGCGCTGACCGAGCCTGACCGGCGGCCCGATCGCCCGCGCCCGCTCCTCGCGAAGGCGCGGGCCGGGGCCGGTCGGTTCAGGCGCCCACCGTCACCGTGAAGCGGCGGGGGTTGCCGTCGTTGGCGGCGCCGGAGACGTCGGGTTCGCCGTCGGGGCGGACGTCGTCGTAGGGGAAGGCGTAGCCGATCGGGGTGTTGGCGTGTACGACGCGGGACCAGTGGTTGGTGGTCGGGTCCCGGTAGTAGTCGGCGGTGGAGGTGCCGTTGGGCTGGTCGGGGTGGGTGAGCATCAGGGAGCGGTTGAAGCCGGAGGCCAGGCGGGCGAGTAGGGCCTTCTTGTCGTCCGGGTCGGCCGGGTTGTTGGCGAACGGGCCGTGGTTGCAGGTGAAGACGTCCTTGGAGGTGGGCTTGGCGAAGGTGTGGCCGCCCTCGAACGTCAGGACGTCCCCGCTCACCCGGCCGGCGCGGACGCCCCGGCCGCCCTGGAGGTCGATGCGCAGGTCGGTGGAGCGGTACTTCTCCCAGACCCGGTCGATGTACGAGGTGAACACGTCGCGGAACGGCATCTGGTCCGGGCGGTCGAAGAACGGCGCCATCAGGTTCTGCGGCGAGATCACGCGCAGCACGTTGCCGTCCGCGCCGCGGATCACCAGCTTGTCCCACGGCTGCCCGTCGGCGGCGGCCTGGGCGACGAGGCCGTCCGCGATGCGCTGCACCGCGCCGTCCGGGAGCGGCGACACGGTGTGCGTGGCGTCGCCGGTCAGGGTCAGGCCGATCGGCAGCGCGGTGACCAGGTCGACGTAGCTGATGTTGGCGTACAGCTGCTGAGGGTTGAAGGTGAACTCGCAGAACGACCAGGTGCGGCCGTAGTTGGCGTCGGTCGGTGTCGCGAACGCCGGTTCCACCAGGGCGGGGCCGGGGTTGAGGTAGAACGTGAGGGTGTCGTCGCGTACGAAGTAGACGCGGGCGCCGTACATCTGGGGCAGCGTCAGGACCACCGGCGCGCCGCCCGCCGCGTTCAGCGGGATGGCGCAGTCGACCGGCAGCGGGGTCTGCGGTGCGGCGGGGGAGTCGGGGCGGTAGACGCTGCCGTCGGCCCGCAGCAGGACCCACCGGTCGGTGCCCTGCTCGTGGCCGGTGACATAGGCGTTGACCCTGCCCGGCAACGAGCGGTTCTCCAGGGCGAGTTCGCACGTCGCGGGCGCGGCGGACGCGCTCGGGCTCAGGGCGCTTCCCCAGACGGGGTAGGTGAGGGCGGTCGCGGTGGCGGCGGCGCCGGTCAGGAAAAGCCTGCGTGAGATCACGGGGACTCCTGCGGTGTGGGGGATGCTCTCCACTTTCGCGAGGGTCGATCCAGCCGTCAAGACTTATGCTTGAGAGCGCTCTCAAAAGTTCCGATCCTTCACAACTCGCATTCATGGGGCGGATGTTGGAGATCGGTTCCGAACCCGTCCCGGACCTGCGAGCATCTGCGGGTGACCGTCATGTGCTGGGCCGTTGGGGGAGAGACGACCGGATGAGAGAGCTGTTGCCCGCGGACCCCCGGGAGGTCGGCCCGTACCGGCTGCTGGCTCGGCTGGGGGCCGGTGGGATGGGTGAGGTGTTCCTCGGGCGCTCCCCGGGCGGGCGGACCGTCGCGGTGAAGGTGGTGCGGCAGGGACTCGCGGAGGACACGCAGTTCCGGCTGCGCTTCGCACGGGAGGTGGAAGCGGCCCGGCGCGTCGGCGGCTTCTACACCGCGCAGGTGGTGGACGCGGACACCGAGGCCGCCCCGCCGTGGCTGGTCACGTCCTACATCCCCGGCCCGTCGCTGCGCGAGGCGGTCGCCGAGTGCGGCCCCTTCTCCGGCGAGGCGGTCGCGGCGCTCGGCGCGGGCCTCGCCGAGGGGCTGAAGGCCATCCACGCGTGCGGGGTGGTGCACCGCGACCTCAAGCCCGGGAACGTGATCGTCGCCGACGACGGGCCGCGCGTCATCGACTTCGGCATCGCCCGCGCCCTGGACGCGACCTCCCAGCTCACCCGGACGGGCGTGATCGGCACCCCCGCCTACATGTCGCCCGAGCAGATCCGGGGCCAGGAGGCGGGCCCGGCGAGCGACGTCTTCTGCCTGGCCGCCGTGCTGGCGTACGCCGCCACCGGCAAGGGCCCGTTCGGGGACGGTCCCACCGAGGCGCTGGTCTACCGCGTCGTGCACGACGAGCCCGACCTCTCGCGTCTCCCGGCCGGCCCCGCCCCGATCGTCGCGGCGGGGCTCGCCAAGGTCCCCGGCGACCGGCCCGGCGTCGACGAATTCCTCAGCCGGTGCGCCGCGCTGGCCGGACCCGACGGGCTCCGGCTCCCGGACGGCGTGACCGAGCTGATCAACGAGCGGACGGCGCGGACCAAGGCACTGGCCGCTCCGCCGGTCCAGCGACCGCCGAAACTCCTTGAGCCCGCTGAGCCCGTTGAGTCCCCTGAACCCGCTGAGCCCCCGAAGCTCCCTGAACCCGCTGAGCAGTCGCTTCCGTCTCCGGGCCCGGCGTCCGGACCTGCCGGGCAGGCCGCACCCCGGCCCGTCCAGCGCGTCCGGGCCACCGGGGAGAGGACCGCGGCCGGATGCACACCCGTGGCCCTGCCCTGGCTGCCGGGAAAGACGGCCGGGGCGCGGCGGGCGAGGATCGTCCGCTGGCACAAGCAGGTGGGCGACGAGGTCGTCGTGGACGAGCCGCTGGTCGACGTCTCGTCGGTCCGGGGCGGGACCGTGATCACCTCTCCGGCCGACGGCACGCTCTTGGCGGTCTACTGCGGCGACGGCGCGTCGGCCCGCATCGGCTCCGTCGTCGCGGGCATCGGTACGCCGGGGGCGAAGGTCCCGCGCGTGCGTCGGTTCCGCGTCGGCCGGATCGCCCTGGTGTCCTCCGGCTGCCTCGTCGCCGCGGCCCTCGTCGTCGGGCTGCTCGGCGCACAGGGGCCGCTCTTCAGCGGTGACATCCGCGAGGCGGGCCGGGGCGACTGCGTCGCCCAGGAGTACCCCGACGAGAACAGGAACGCGGACTGGATCACGAAGCCGTGCCTCTTCATGGAGATCCGCGCGTTCCTGAACGACGGCAACGAGTCCAAGACCTACTCGAAGGTTCTCCGCCGCGATCCGCCCGACGGGTGTTCCAGGTCCGTGGAGGGGTGGTCGGAGACCGACGACTACGAGGCGGAGGCCGGAGACGTGGTGCTGTGCCTGGAGCGGCTCTGACCGGCTGACCGGTGGTGTTTCGCGTGCCCGGAAAGCACGACGCCCCGCCGAGGCCGGCCCGAGGGGCGGCGGGGCGGGGCGGGGGTGGTTCCGGGGCTCTCAGACCGTGGCGTTCAGGAAGGCGGTCCAGGCAGCGGGGGGAACGGTGAGGACGGGGCCGTCGGTGACCTTGGAGTCACGGATGTGGACGGCGGCGGGGTGGGCGGCCACCTCCACGCAGTCACCGCCCTGGGGGCTGCTGTAGCTCGACTTGCGCCAGTCGTAGGCGACTTCGAGGCAGTCACCGCCCTGGCTGCCGCTGTAACTGGATTTGAACCAGGCGAGGGTGGCGGTACGGGGGGCCGGATGTGCTGCGCTGGTCATTTCTCTCCAAGCAGTTCGTCCAGTAGGCGTGCGCTCGCCTCGACGGAGAGCGCCTGCGAACGCAGCATCCCACATTTCTGCTGGAGCACACTGACGTCGTCTGGATCTTGATGGAGGTAGCTGGTCAACTGGCCCTCCACATAGACCAGGTGGTCGTGATCGGGGGTCTCCAGCAGCACCATCGGCCCGTCGAGCGCTGCGTGCTTCGGCAGTTTCAACGGCATGATCTGGAGCCCCAGGAAAGGGAGTTCCATGCACTGACGCAGATGCCGGATCTGGTTCCGCAGCACGGCGGGTTCGCCGATCTCGCTGCGCAGAATGCTCTCCTCCAGGAGGAAGTGGAGCATGGGGCGGGGCTTGCGGCCGAGCAGCTTCTGCCGGTCGAGCCGGTCCGCCACCCACTCCTCCAGCTCGTCCTCTTCGAGGGGCGGGTACTGGCAGGAGAAGACGAACCGGGCGTACTCCTCGGTCTGGAGCAGCCCCGGTACCACCTGGTTCTGGTACGAGAACAGCGTCAACGCGTTCTGTTCGTACTCCACGAAGTCCTGGACGAATGCCGGGAACCGCTCCTTCAGTGGCACCTTCTCCACCGCTACCCGCAACGCCCCCTTCGTGTTCAGCAGTTCGTCCAGCTGGATCGCGAAGTCCAACTGGAGTGCTCTGCGGCCCTGTTCGATCGATGCGATCGTGTCCTCGCCCACGGAGCACCGGTCGGCCAGCGCCACCTGCGTCATCCGGGCCGCTTTGCGGAACATCGCCAACTGTGCGCCGATCAGGTGCCAGGACGTGATCTGCTTGCTCTTCTTCTCTGCCGGTTGCATGAGCTGCCTCTCCCCGTTACGAACCCCGAATGACCCGTCAGGAGCCGTACAAAGGCGTTGTACGACCCCACGCGGTGCTCAACGCTAGTGACTTTGTGTGACGTTGTGTGCGTGAACGAAACAACTCAACTCCCCTGTTTTCGCGAGACGTTCCATCGCCGGGAACGCCGTGCCGTGCCGCTCGTACGGCAGTTCGTGCGCGAGGCAATCGTCGACTGGGCGTGCGACGTCCGGGCCGACGACGTATTGCTCTGCGTGAGCGAACTCGTCACCAACGCCGTCCTGCACGGAGTCCCGCCCGGCCGTGGTTTTCGTGTGCATCTCCACTGGGAGCGGGCCGGTGGTGTTCTGCGCGTCGAGGTCCACGACAGCGGCGACGGGGAGGTCCGTCCCCGTGATTCCTGGGCGGCGCCCGACGAGGAGGGCGGGCGCGGGCTGCTGCTGGTCGCGGCGCTCGCCGACAAGTGGGGAGTGGGGGAGCGGGACCCGGGAAAGGTGGTGTGGTGCGAGTTCGGGGCGGGGCACACAAGCGGGTGAAGTGCCGCATATCCCCACAATGTGCTCGGGGCGTCAGAGCCGGTCGGGGGGTGAGGCACAAGATCGGCGGGGTCTACCGGTTCCGGTCGCGGGTGGGGTACCCCTGGAGAGGCGGCTCCGACCGGGCCGTTCCTCAAGGACGTGAAGTGGAAGGACCCTGTGATGGACAGCTGGTACGTGGACGACCGCTGCACCAACTGCGACGTCGCCCGGCAGTTCGCACCCGAGCTGATCGGCGAGGAGGACGGGACGTCGCGCATCCTGCGACAGCCGGAGGACGAGGCGGAGAACCGGCGCTTACACGCCGCCGTCTTCGCCTGCCACACCCGCTCGATCCGTCCCGCGTCCGGGCAGCCCGACCCGGCGCTCGACCCGTTCCCGATGGCGCTGGACGACGGTGTGCTGGTGTGCGGGCACAACTCCACGCACACCGCCGGTGCCAACTCCTACCTGCTGCGACGGCCCTCCGGTGCGGCCATGATGATCGACACCCCGCGCTGGAGCCCCCGGCTCGCCGAGCGGTACGTGGCGGCCACGGGCCCCGTCACCGACGTACTGCTCACCCACCGCGACCACGCCGCGCACGGTCGCCGCTACGCCGACCACTTCGGCGCCCGGCTGTGGATCCACGAGGGCGACCTCGACGCGGCACCGGACGCGGACCGGGTGATCAAGGGGCTCGACCCGGTGGAGATCGGCGAGGGCGTCACCGTCCACCCGCTGCCCGGTCACACCCGGGGCAGTGTGCTCTACCTCGCGGACGACCGGTACTGCTTCACCGGCGACAGCTTCTACTGGTCGCGCACGACCGGCGACCTGGAGGTCGCGGAGAGCGTGACCTGGTATTCGATCGAGGAGCTGGCCGCCTCCCTGGCGAGGACGGCGGGGAAGCTGCGGTTCGAGTGGGTGCTGCCCGGACACGGCGACCGGCGGCGCCTGGACGCCGACGAGATGTCACGGCGGCTGCACGCGTTGACGGAACGCACGGGGCTGCTGGAGCCCCGGCCGATCGACTTCACGGCCCTCCGCTGGTGAGGACGCGCCCCGGCGCACTTCGGCGGGACACGTGCTCGGCAGCGCCTGCCCCGGCTCGCGCCCGGCCCGCAGCGCGTGCCCCGCAACACCCTCCCCGTCGTGTTCCGTTGTGTTCCGGGGCGTCCGACCGACCGGCCGGCGGCGCCCCTCGACGGTGAGGGGCGTGTTCCGATGTGTCACGCAGCGGGACCGGGCGCGGAGGGCCGCCTGGCGGTGTCCCGTGAAGCGATGGCCTCCGCCACCTCTTCGAGCGCGGTGCGCAGGGAGGCACCGTATGCGTCCTGCGGGAGGCCGGGGGCGTGCTCCTCGGCTGCGTCGATGTGCTCGCGGGCCGCGTCGAAGGACCCGAGCCGGCGGTAGTTGTCGGCCAGGTTGAGATGGAGGGAGGGGTAGAACCCGGTGATGTGGAGGCCGGCGTGGTGCTCCTGGACACGCTGCTCGGTCACGGCGTCGGCGGCGTCCAGGGCCCGGACGTCCCAGGCGAGGGCCTGGGCGGGATCTTCGTAGAGGTCAGCCAGGTAGTGGGCGAGCGAGCAACGGTGCAGCGGGTCCCCGGTGACGCCGATCACCGACCACAGGTCCAGGAGCTTGCGGCGGGCGGAGAGGACGTCGCCCGTCCGGCCTTCGACGACGGCTCGGCCGATGGCTTCCATGGTCGGATCGGAGTCGGCGGATGCAGTGGGCATGAAGTGTTCCTCGTCGTTGTCGTTGTCGTTGTCGTCGTTGCTGTTGCTCGTCGGTCGTCGGTCGTCGTTCTCAGGCCGAGTGGTCGAACCTGATGGGCATGGCCAGAGTGGTGAGATCGCCGCGGTCGGCGGAGCGGATCGTGACGGGCCGGTCGTGTCCCCTCAGATCGAGCATCACGTCGGGTCCGATCGCCGTGCTCACGGCGGGATAGAGCGTGGTCACCCCGAACCGGATCCGGAGGTCCTCGCCCGTCACGGTGGCGGGGAGCGGGATTCCGGGGTGTTCGTCGTCCGGGGGCCGGACGCTCACGCCGTGCTCGGTGACGTGCAGTGCGACGTGTTCGCCGGGGTGTTCCTCCAGGGCCCGCAACAGCAGGTCCTTCGGGACCGTCGCGCGGGTGGTGACCTCGTCCAGGGAGGCGAGCATCAGCCGGTGGTCGGGGAACTCCTCGGGCAGGATCCGGCAGTGCCGGTCCTCGCGCCCGGACATGCGCAGCCGGATCCCGTGCGGCACCGCTTCGACGCGGACCAGCGCACTGCGCCGGACGTCGGCGACCGCGGCCCGGAGGTCGCCGCCGTCGACCGTGCCGGCCCAGGTCTGCTCCGCCGGCCGGGCCGGCACCAGGGTCCGGGTGGAGAGCCGGTACCGGTCGGTCGCCGTCAGGGCGAT
This sequence comes from Streptomyces sp. NPDC006435, assembly GCF_040612315.1. NCBI lineage: Bacteria > Bacillati > Actinomycetota > Actinomycetes > Kitasatosporales > Streptomycetaceae > Streptomyces > Streptomyces sp. NPDC006435. Next base: position 2,299 of record NZ_JBEXPY010000026.1, on the reverse strand, counting down.
CGCCTCATCGTTCGCCTCGACGTGCAGACCGGCGAGCACCGCCGTCCCCGGCTCGTGCGCGGTCGCGGTCAGGACCTGCTCGACCGCATCCGCCAGCACGGGCCCCTTCAGCGCGGCGATCAGCAGACCGGGCACGTCGCCGCCGAGGGCGGACCTGATGACCGCGGCCTTCCGCCGCGCCGCCGCCGCATCCCCCTCGATCCTGGCGAGATGCTCGTCGAGCAGCCGAGCCGCCTCCTCGGCCCCGGCGCCGAGGACCGCCTCGACCGTGGCCAGTGGCATGGCGATCTCGCGGAGCCGACGCAGTGTGGTGGCCCGCGCCAGCTGGTCGGCGCCGTAGTGGCGGTAGCCCGTGACCGGGTCCACTTCGGCGGGGGGCAGGAGCCCGGAGTCGGCGTAGAAACGCAACGCGCTGGAGGTCAGGCCACTGCGCTGCGCGAAGACCCCGATGGGCATCAGTTCGGAATTCGGCACCTCGCCATCATTGGGCTTCAACCAACTCGAAGGTCAACACCGACGTGGGCCGTCAACGAGGTCATCGACGTCAACGAGGTCATCGACGTCATGGTCGGAAACGACCGGGCGTCCACAGACGGAGCTTCTCCGGATTGCGGACCACCCAGATCCGGTGCGCCCGGCCGTCGAGGGCGTCGAACGCGGCCACGGTCGCGGTGACCCCCTCGTACTGGGCGACCAGGCCGGGCGCACCGGCCACCGAACGCTCCAGGAGCCGCAGCCCCGGCGCCCTGTCGGCGATCGCGATCATGTACTGGGCGATGCGCGCGCCGCCCTCGACCGGGCGCAGCACGGTGCCGACCAGGCCGCCGCCATCGGCGGTCATCACGGCGTCGGGGTCGAGCAGACCGACGAGGGCCGTGATGTCCTTGGCCTCCCACGCCTCCTTGACGTGCCGCACCACCTCGGCCCGCCCCGCGGCCGAAGTCGCGGGGGCGCGCTCGGCGCGCATCCGCCGCCGGGCCGAACTCGCCAGCTCCCGGCAGGCCCCGGGGGTGCGGCCGACGATCCCGGCGATCTCGGGGAAGGAGTAGCGGAACACGTCGTGCAGCACGAAAGCGACCCGCTCGGCGGGCGTCATCGACTCCAGCACGACGAGGAAGGCCATGGTCACCGACTCGTCCAGGGCGATCCGGTCGGCGGGGTCGGCGGTGTCGGTGTCGCGCCCGCCGCCGGCCCACTCCCCGTGGTCGGGCAGCGGCTCGGGCAGCCACGCGCCGACATAGCGCTCGCGCCGGGCCCGCGCCGAGCCGAGCACGTCCAGGCAGATGCGCCCGGTCACCGTCGTCAGCCAGGCGCCGGGGGACGCGACGGCCTCGCGCCTGCCCCGCGGCTGTGCGTACCAACGGGCGTACGCCTCCTGCACGGCGTCCTCGGCCTCGGCCACCGAACCGAGCAACCGGTAGGCGATACCGATCAGTTGGCGCCGCTCGCCCGCGACATCCACCGCACCCGGTTCACCCGCGACGTCCGCCGCGCCCCGTTCGCCCGCGCCCCCTGCCGTGCCCCGTTCACCGGCGATGTCCGCCGTGCCCCGCTCGGGTACGCCCCTGGTCATGACCGCTCCCCCCTGGTCCGCCGTTCTCCCGCCTTGCATTTCGCGGGCCTGCGTCGTCGGACCGGTGAGACCTTATCGACCCACCAAGGGGACGGCATCATGACGACGCGGACGACGGGCACGACGGGCATGACGGAAATGACGAACACGGCGCGGCGCACCGCCGTGTTCCTGCGGACGTCGGTCGTCCTGCAGACCCTGACCCTCTTCCTCCAGGCGGTCAGCGCCGGTGTGCTGCTGTCCTCCTCGCACAGCGGCCTCCTGCACGACGTCGGGGCGCGCGTGATGTACGGGGCGTCGATGCTGTACCTGCTCGCGGCGGTACTGGCCTGGCGGCCGGGCGGCGGTTCGCCCCGCCCCATCGGGTACGCGGCCGGCTTCCTCGTCCTCGCCTCGGTGCAGGTCGTGCTCGGCATCGCGCACGTCCCGTCGGTCCATGTCCCGCTGGGCGTCCTGATGTTCGGCCTGAGCGTGCTGGTGCTGGCCCGCCGGGACACGGGCGCATCACACTAGACGACATCGCGGACCAGGGCGGCGAAGGCGGCCGTCTCGCTGCCGCGGGGCGCCTTTCTTGGTGTGTCCGGACCTCCTGCCGGGGTTGCTGCTCGATCGCGGGGAGTGAGAGCTTCGCCCCCCCTGATCGCACCGGTGTGCCCAGGTGCATGATGTGCCTGGACACGGGGAGGACGCATGACGCAGACCACGCCGCCGACATGGGGGCTGACA